>JBMDYE010000364.1:0-3928 GCA_048595135.1 Planktothrix sp.
AAATGGGGCGAATTTTAATGGGTTTTTGTTGAGGATTTTCTGTAAAAAATTCATCAATTAATGGGGTTGTTCCCAGTCCAGATGCGATCACCACCCAATCCGTTTTTAATTCTTCTAAATTGGATTGAACTCCTTGACAAATTCGTTGCTGTTCTGAAGTTAAACTTGTTTTTAATTGTTCTCCTGTTACCCCAAATTTAAAATTGACTCCCCGACGTTGAGCCGCATCGACTAATGCTAACGTTAATGCAGTCGGATCAACTTGTCGATCTTGAGGAGAATAAACCGCACCAATAATCGTTTCAGCATTAATTTGAGGGTAACGAGCTTGAACTTCGGTTTTCTCTAACCACTGCAATTCTAATCCTTGAGAACGACGGAAATCAATTAAATTTTGCCATTTCTCCCGTTCATCTTCGGCATAAGATAATAATAAAATTCCCTGACGATTAAAGGGAATTATTCGACCTGTCAGAGCTTCTAATTCAGGAATTAAGGTTTCATAGCGCTGCATACTAGCCTGTCGCAAACGCCAAGCTCTCCCTTTCATTTTTTGACTAATAATTCCCATCAACACCCCTAACGCGGCACCCGTTGCGGCTTGCGCTGGGGGTTGTTGATCAATAACGGTAATGTTTAGATTAGAAAATTGGCTGAGTTCATAAGCGATCGCCGCACCCACCACACCACAGCCAACAATAACAATATCCTTCATAAATAATAACTGTTGAATAGGGTTCCCTCCTAATTTTATCTAGCCGAGGGAACCCTTAAAACTAAGTCAATTGTAGGGAGAGCTTTTGCCCTCTTTTCCAGATTCTGAGCGCAACAACAAAATCGTTAAGCTTTAGGAACCAAACTCAAAAACGCATCTAAATCTTTTAAGGCTTCTTGATAGCCTGATGCGGCAAGTTGAGGATTGTTAGTTTCTGCGGCTTTGGTGACTTCCACTAAATGTTCAAACACTTCTCTGGCTAATCCACGAGCTTTCGGTTGAGCATCCGGTAACAAATTGCGAGTTAAATAGTTCATTTCTTGCAATAATGATCCCAATGGCCCATGGATGAAGTTATTGACTTCTACCCAATTCCGAGCGCTAATGGCTTCAGGGAGTTCTTTGGTCATCCGTTGACGCAGGGCCAAAAGATCACTGTTATATTTGTCGATTTGTTGCAATTGAGTTGGGGTGTAGGTTTTAGGAACCTCAACTTTAGGAGAACTGCAACCTACCACAAACGTAGTAACTAAGGCTAAGATACAAGCCAAAATGGATCGATAACGTTTCATATCTTAAATGTTTTGACTGTAATAACACAACAATCCCTGATTAAATTAAGGTCAGGGATTTTACTATTCTTGCAGATAATGGGATCAGCAGATCTGAATTAACAACCTGTCTCGACAACGGGTGATGGGTGATGGGTCACAGGTGACTGTAACAACCTAGCTCTACCCTGGTTAATTTCTCGCTTTAAAATCTTTGAATTTAGTTTGGAATTCGTACATTAAACGATTCACGTTATTCGTTTCACTGGGAACAATATCATATTCCCATTTTCGTTTCCGACTAGCGAGGAGTTTAGCAACGTTATTGGAGGAACTATTGGAAACAAAATAACAATCTCCAGCCACCCTTAATTCCGAGGAAAACGCAATAAAAGCTTGGGCTAATTCTATATTTAATTCAGACGCATAATGTTGACAGTCGATGGCTAAGAAAATTCGGGACGCACGGGGTTCTCGTTTATTCGTCCGACAACTATCTGCTTCCATTTTATAAAGAACACAAACATCACAGTCATATAACACCCTTAAACGACCATGCACTTTCACTCCAATATGAATTTCTAAAGGAGGTTTTTGATCAAATTCAATGACTGCATGGGTATAAAGTTGGTTTGTATCATAAAGTTGTCCTGCACGTCTGCGAAATACTAAAGTTTCTGGATTTCGTTTCAGCACATCTTTATAGTAAACTAAAGCCCCTTCATTCCTTGCGGCTTTAACAATAATATTGAAAATGTAAAATCTAAACCAGTCTTCGGCATCTCTAGCCGTTTTGAGGTCAGGATTTAATGTTTGTTTAATTTGCTGATTAATGTTTTCCAGCAAAGCGGTATTAATTGGCATCATTCATAACCTCTTGACGCAGTTGCTCAAGTAGGTTTCTTAACTCTTGAGCTTGTTCTTTTTTAATGTTAACAGATTCTATATTATATTTAAAAACTTTACCTTTTCCATCCCCAGGAGAGGTAAATTTTAGTTCAGGTTTTAAAGCCGAGGTTTTGGCTTCATGGCTTAAAATGGTTGTAATTTCGCTTTCAATTTCTTCAATTTGAACCACCGCTTTTTCAACGGCATTAATTAAAATTAAAAGTTGTTCTTGGGGGGTGTAATAGTTTAATTTTAAATCCGGTGATTTCCGTCCAGATACCATTTCTTCAACGGTTTTTCCAGCACTAATCACATCTGCAACTTGGTCTGGAACCCAACCCAATCTTACAGAATACAACATTCCAACTAGCTCGTTATAAACGGTTGAACAGTCTTGTTCGTTCATCATTGTTATTACAGCCTTATTTAACAGATCAAGTCGTTACTTGGTCAGTTCACTCCGCCAAGCCACAACTTGTATTTGCTTTCTCTATTCTAACTAATTTTTTAAAAGAATGACTTAAAAATCAACTTTTTTTAAGAAAAACCCATAGTGTGTGGCACTAGGGAACAGGCAATAGGCAATAGGCACTCTTGCAATAGGCAATAGGCACTCTTGCAATAGGCAATAGGCACTCTTGCAATAGGCAATAGGCAATAGTGAACAGAGGGACTATTTTTTCTGCCTCCTGCCTCCTGCCTCCTGCCTTCTGCCTCCTGCCTTCTTCAATTAAAACCTTGCTTCCACGGGTGCTTGCGTTTTCAGGTATTCGGTGTTGACGCCGGACTCGCGGACGAGGGCGATTTTACCAGTCCGGGCAATTTCCCGAATGCCAAAGCGACCTAATACTTGGACAATTGCCACCATTTTTCCAGGGTCGCCGACCACTTCAATGGTTAAGGCATCATCCCCAATATCAACCACTCTAGCGCGGAAAATCTGTGCTAATTCAATAATCTCAGAGCGAGTCGCGCTGTTATTGTAATTCACCTTCAGCAACATCAGTTCCCGTTCTACACAGGGAACTTCCGTAATATCCTGTACCTTGAGAACATTGATTAGCTTGTAGAGTTGCTTGGTCAACTGTTCAATAATGTGATCATCACCAGGGACAACCATTGTAATTCGAGAAACCCCCGATTGTTCAGCAGGGCCAACTGCTAAACTCTCGATATTAAATCCTCGACGAGCAAATAAACCCGCAATTCGAGTCAGCACGCCTGCTTCATCTTCAACCAGAACAGAAAGGGTGTGTTTCATTTTTCTACTAATTAGCGTGGGACTCAGCGACCCACAGAAATGCCTTCGCTAAACTAAACAATATTTATAGCAGGATGCAGGAGGCAGCTTTGCTGGAGGCAGGAGGAAAATGCTTGATTATTCAGCCTCACAGCCTTCATTAATGTCCTAATCTATGCTTCGACTGCTATAATCTTTAATCTTTAATTGTACAAGACTTATCAGTAATCAGTAATCAGTAATCAGTAATCAGTAATCAGTGATTCAGTGAAGTTCCCTAGTCGCTTAGATACGTTGTCTTAGTCAGTAAGCATCTTAACTGACCAATAGCTTTTAACGGTGTAAGGGCGAGGTTTCCTCGCCCCTACCACTGATGACTGGTGAGTGTTATGTTGCTTCTGGTTTGGGGGATGGAGTTTCTGTTTTAAAGACGATTCGCAGTAAAGGCGGCGCGAGTAACGTCGTTAAAATCACCATCAGAATAATTGCAACGTCTAACGCTGGGGATAAGTCACCACTGGCAGAACCAACTGC
>JBMDYE010000365.1:0-1763 GCA_048595135.1 Planktothrix sp.
TTAATAGAACAACCTAAAACTATGACTCATTTTGGAATGATTTGTCCCGGTTCAACAGGCCCTTTAAATACAATCCGTTAATGATAAGTAAGAATACTCACTAGATTTTTTTGTTGATTTCACAATCCCAAAACCCCCATAAGCTTTTCAAACGTGCTATATTGATTTTAGAGAATGAATATCGGTTAGCAACATTTGTTTTTAGTATTAACGAGTTTTCACGTTTTTCCATTGACAGACTTCTCTCCGAAAATTTACTCTACACATCCTGTAATCTTTGGAGACAAGCTATGTCAATCTATGTAGGCAATCTGTCCTATGACGTTACTAATGACGATCTGACCTCTGTATTTGCAGAGTATGGATCTGTAAAGCGAGTTCAGCTTCCTGTGGATCGTGAAACGGGTCGTATGCGTGGCTTTGGTTTTGTAGAAATGAGCGCGGATTCTGAGGAAACGGCTGCCATTGAAGCACTAGACGGTGCGGAGTGGATGGGTCGTGATCTGAAGGTTAATAAAGCCAAACCTCGTGAAGAGCGCGGTGGCTCATTTGGTGGCGATCGCAGAAACGGTAAAAACTTCTCTCGTAACTACTAAACATCAAAGCTGAGTTAGTAGTTGACCTGTAGAGGTCAGACCTAATCAAGAAGGGTTTAAGCATTTCTGCTTGAACCCTTCTTGGTTCTAAATACCCAAATGATTTCTGCTCAAATAAGAGTTACGGAATTTAGTTCTAGCCATATAAACAGCCTCTTTATTTTTCCACTGTTTATGAGGTAGTAAATCCTTTATATTTTGTAGTTTAATTAAACCTCTATGATCACCTGTAATTTGAGAAATAACTTGAGCGATCGCTTTACAACACCCTTCGGGATACTTAACAACCTGATACTCAGAAAACCGAATTACAACCCAATTTCGATCTAAAAAAAATCGATTGCGCTGCTGATCTTTATTTTGATCCACGCAATGATGAGGCTTTCCTGTTTTTCCATCATAAGGTTCATCAATCTCAATATCTATCGCTAAACAGGTTGGTTGATGAATTAGAATAAAATCTGCTGTGTAAGATAAAGATGTACCAGGTATAGGAAACTCAGCACCCATGCAGAATTCATAAATCCCAGAGAAATAACGACATAAGTAAATAAAAAATTGTTTTTCACTGACTCCTTGCTGTACTCCTGCATTCCCTTGATTAGATGGAGACTGAACAATCTTACTCAATAAAAATAAAAGCTTTTTAGAACGCTCTTCTAACAAATTATTATATGGCTCAATTTCCTTATTTTTGCATTGTAAACGGGGTAATAAATTACTTTTTGATTTAGATAGCTGTTGTTGAGCGTGAGTGAGTTTAGGCTGATAGCGATCGCACAATTTAAAATTAATAAACCGTAGGTAGAAACAAGCTGTTACTGCACTTACTGACGCACATATCAGCGATGACAAAAAAGCTAGAATACTAAGGTTGAATAGTTTATTAACTAATAGGACTATTACAATAGTTATAACCCAAATTACAATAATACCATAGAAACAGGAATTAGCATAAATATGCACTTTTCTGGGAGGTAACTGCGTTTCAGAAGAAAATTCTGTCACTGAATTAGGACTGTTATTCAATACTGGTATCGGATTATTAATGCAGAAATAACGAATTGAATCAGGAATCAGGATAACGGGATAGAAACCTCTAGCTGAATTCATAACATTAAGAATTGCTAAATTTAAAAAAAATTATATATTTTAGAGCTTGATCAA
>JBMDYE010000366.1:0-6355 GCA_048595135.1 Planktothrix sp.
TCTTAATTCTTAATTCTTCTAATTTGATTAGGCTCAATTAAAAAAATTTGAATTACTCCTCCCCTGCTTCCCGCGCTCCCTCCGCTCCCCCTGCTCCCTCCGCTCCCCCCACTCCCTCCCTTCCCCTTGTCCCCTTGTCCGTTCATCACGCACCTATGAAAACCAGATTTGCACAAGGAATATTAAAAAGGATGAAGAGAATTCAAACAGCAAGACGTTTCGTTTTGTTATTTGTGACTTCTTTGTTAATTATTGTTTTAGGATTGCCTCAAGTTAATGCTCAACAGCCTTTAGTCTCAGAAGTAAACGATCACTTAATTGCCCAAGAGATTACAACGTTGCGACCGTTTGAACAGGTTATTCAAAACAGCGAAAAACTAGAAGGATTATTTATAACTTATCAAAATAAGGATACAGGTAAACTGTATTTAGAACTCAAACCTGAACAACTGAATCAGAACTTTTTATGTTTTATGAATTTAGATTCAGGGTTGGGAGAAGCGGGAATTATCAGTGGAACTAACCTAAGAGATATTTTATTTCAATTCCGACGACTACAAAATCAAATTCAGTTTGTGGTTCCCAATATTAACTTTAGAACCGATGAAACTGATCCGCAAGCGCGTTCGATTAATCGGTCTTTTAGTGAATCGGTTTTACAAACCCTGCCGATTTTAAGTATTCATCCTGAACGAAAAACGATATTAATTGAAATCGGGGATTTATTAATCAGCCAAAAGGATTTACCGGGGTTGATGATTGAATTTTCATCCTTTTTAAATAATACCTACGCTATTGATAGTAGTAAATCTTATATTAGTGGGGTTCAAGTTTTTCCGAATAACGTTGAAATTGAATCAGTTTTTGGATTTTCTTCCCAGTCTCCCGGTTCTATTCCCTTCATTGATTCTTTACCGGATAGTCGTACTTTTAACTTACGGGTTCGCTATAGTTTTTTAGCGGTTCCTGAAAATAATGGCTATCGTCCTCGCTTTGCTGATCAACGAGTGGGATATTTCACAACAACCTATAAAGATTTATCCGGGCGGCATGATTCTTCCGTGATTCGTTATCTTAATCGTTGGAATTTAGAAAAACAAGACCCAAACGCACCGCTTTCTCCTCCCGTTAAACCGATTGTCTTTTGGTTAGAAAATACAATTCCTCTGGACTATCGAGAAGCAATTAAAGAAGGAATTTTAATGTGGAATAAAGCGTTTGAGAAAGCGGGGTTTCAAGAGGCGATTCAAGTAGAACAAATGCCCGATAATGCCGATTGGAATCCGGCGGACGTTCGGTATAATACAATTCGTTGGTCTACTTCGTTTAAATCTAGTTTTAATGGTTATGGCCCCTCCCATGTTAATCCGTTGACGGGTGAAATTTTAGATGCGGATATCGTGTTAGAAAGTAGTGCGGTCAGAAGTTTAAAAGAAGGAGCGGGAGTTTTGATTGAAGGTACAACCTCTTGGTTAAATTATCAAAACGCTGAGACTTCCAACACTGATTCGGTTTCTAATTCTAATCCTTGTCAAGTGGGTTTATACGCTTATTCATTGTGGAAAGAATCTCAATCTGAATCGGCTGTCAATTCTGTCTCAAAATTAGCAGAAGAACAATGTTTTAGAATGGCATCTAATGAACAATTAGCCATTGGTTCAACCGCGTTGTCTTTGTTAGAAAATGCGCTCCCCAGCAGTCGAAAATTAGAAGAATATATTCATCAATATTTGAAGATGTTGGTAGCCCATGAAGTGGGACATACATTAGGATTACGCCATAATTTCCAAGGCAGTACCTTGTTAGCACCAGAGGAATTACATAATACAGAAATTACCCGCACTAAAGGGTTAACGAGTTCTGTGATGGATTATCTTCCGGTGAATTTAGCACCCCAAGGAACCCCCCAAGGAGATTATTTTACCACTCAAATTGGCCCTTATGATCAGTGGGCAATTGAATATGGTTATACTCCAATTGCGGCTCAAACACCGGGGGAAGAAGTGAGTGAATTACAAGAGATTGCTAAACGCGCTTCTCAACCCGAATTAGCGTATGCAACGGATGAAGATTTCTGGGGTGTTTTTCTCGATCCGGCGACAAATACGAGAGATTTAAGTAATGATATGTTGCAGTATTCTCAATGGCAATTTGAGAATGCGATCGCCATGTGGAAACGCTTAGAAAATTACACTCCTTCTAACGGACAGGGGTATGATCGAATGCGGAAAATGTTCGATACAATTTTTGACTATTATTATAGTCAAGCGGTGAATTTAACATTATATATTGGCGGGCAATCTTTTAGTCGGACAAAAGCAGGGGGAATGAATCAACGTTTACCCTTTGAACCGATTGCAGTCGAAAAACAACGGGAAGCGTTGAAAACCATTGAAAAGTATGTTTTTCAAGATGATATTTTTAAATTCTCCCCGAATTTATTAAATCAGTTAGCCCCTGCCCGTTGGTCAGATTGGGCAAATCCCGATCAACATAGTTCTTTAGATTATCCAATTACCCAACGAATTACTTGGTTTCAACGGCATATTTTACGGGAATTAATGTCGCCAACGCGGTTATTACGGTTACGAGATTTAGAATTAAAAACCGCTGCTAATCAAGCGTTAACATTACCCGAATTATTTGAAACGTTGCAGAATAGCATCTGGAAAGAGGTTTTATCCAGTAATGGAGAGTTGGAAATTACCAGTATTCGCCGTTCATTACAGCGAGAACATCTTGATATTTTAAGCGAAATGGTATTAAGGAAAATCAGGGTGAATGAAGATGCAGAAACTTTGGCTTGGTATCAGTTAAGACAACTGAATGAAGTGTTACAAAATACTCTGAATCGACACAGTAAAAAAATGAATGCCTACACCTTAGCCCATTTAGAACAAACTCAAAATCGCATTCAAAAAATCCTAGAAGCAGAAGTGGAATCTAATTAAGAATTAAGAATTAAGAATTAAGAATTAAGAATCGCGTAGCGTCCTGAGCGGAGCGAAGGATCTGAATTAAGAATTAAAAAAATAGGAGTTAGGAGTCAGAAGAATTAACAACTGGTGACTGGTGACTGGTGACTGAATAGATGGGCATAGCCCATCCTACGGATGAAGACTTTAAAATAATTCTTAATAATTGTTTACAATTAGTTGGTATTTCTGAAAAAAATACGAATTTTTTTAACCTAGCATCAGAATTTACAGTATCTTACAGATTAATCAATATAAGTCTTTCTTTTAATCAATCTGCATGAGTTTATCGGATGCAGAAAATTTTTGATGAGGAAATAAAATGATGAATACTGCAACACCTGTTCAGACGCCAACAGGGGTTTTATTAAAAGCACCTTTATCCGGGTATTTACTCCCCATTGAACAAGTTCCTGATCCGGTTTTTGCTCAGAAAATGGTGGGGGATGGAATTTCAATTGATCCGATTAATCAAGTATTAGTAGCGCCTTGTGATGGGGAAGTGGTGCAACTCCATCCTTCCCATCATGCTATCACCTTAAAAACGGCAGAAGGATTAGAAGTTTTAATGCACATTGGCTTAGATACGGTGACGTTGCGGGGGGAAGGATTTACACCAAAAGTTAAAATGGGCGATCGCATTAAAACGGGAGATCCGTTAATCGAATTTGATGCGGATTTTGTTGCCTTAAAAGCGAAAAGTTTACTGACTCAAATTGTGATTACAAATAGTGAACAAGTGGCAGAATTTATTCCTTATTCGGGAAGTGTAAAGGTCGGAGAAGATCCGGTTTTAAACTTAATTTTAGCTGCTATAAAAACTGAACAAAACGTTACTTCTAATCAAGTTGTTACTTCTGATTTAATTATTATTCCGAACCCAACGGGATTACACGCGCGACCCTCAGCAGTATTAGCCAATTTAGCGAAAAAATATCATTCTAAAATTCGGTTAAAACGGGACGATCAAGATGCCAATGTTAAGAGTGTTGTGGCGTTAATGGGGTTGGAAGTTAATCATGGGGATCAAGTTGTTTTAGTGGCGGAAGGGGAGGATGCAGAAGCGGCGATCGCAGAATTATCAGAAGCGATGCGGTCGGGGTTAGGGGAAGAAGGATCAGCCCCCATTGCAGCGCCCGCCAGCGTTGCTCAATTAGAAGTCGCCGCACCCCCACCCCGTCGCCGTTCTGAAGATCCGAATATTTTGTTAGGTGTCGCAGCGTCTTCTGGCGTCGCTGTGGGGCAAACTTTCCGGGTGCGAGAACCGGAAATTAAAGTCACAGAAAAAGGGGAAAATCCGAATACAGAACGACGCAAATTAGAACAAGCAATTGAACAAGCAAAATTAGAAATTGAAGCGTTACGAGCTAAAATTCATGGGCAAGGAAATCCGCAGAAAGCCGCAATTTTTGCCGCCCATCAAGAGTTATTAGAAGATCCTGAATTAATGGATGTTGCGACTCGTACCATTGATCAAGGAAAAAGTGCGGAATTTGCTTGGAAACAAACCTTTACTAATCAAGCGAATCAATTGTCACAATTAAAAAGTGAACTGTTAGCAGAACGGGCAAATGATCTGCGAGATGTGGGACAACGGGTGTTAAGAATTCTCACGGGAGTTGCCACAACGGAGCTTGTTTATCCTGAGAATACAATATTAATTGCTGAGGATTTAACGCCCTCAGATATGGCAAATTTAGATCGAGAAAAAGTGATTGGATTTTGTACCGTCGCCGGGGGTGCAACGTCCCACGTCGCAATTTTAGCCCGTTCAATGGGAATTCCAGCGATCGCAGGAACAGAACCCCAAGTCTTAGATTTACCGGATCAAACCGCAGTTATTTTAGATGGAACGAAAGGAACCTTAAAATTAAATCCCACTTCAGAAGAAATGGAGCGGGTTAAACAGTTACAAATTAGAATTGCAGCTAAACGAAAAGCCGATTTAGCATCAGCAATGGAACCCGCCATTACCCTCGATCAACATCAGATAGAAATTGTAGCCAATATTGGGGGAAAACAAGAAGCAGAAACGTCAGTTCATTTAGGAGGGGAAGGGGTGGGTTTATTGCGAACGGAATTTGTATTTATGGAGCGTGCTTCTGCTCCTTCAGAAGATGAACAAACGGCAATTTATCGCGAAATTGCTGAAGTTTTAGGGAAGAAACGACCGTTAATTATTAGAACATTAGATGTAGGGGGCGATAAACCCTTACCTTATTTACCCATTCCCCATGAAGAAAACCCATTTTTAGGAGAACGAGGGATTAGAATTGGGTTTGATCGTCCTGAACTTTTAAGAACTCAATTTAGAGCAATTTTAAAGGCAGCACCTTTAGGAAACTTAAAAGTAATGTTTCCAATGATTGCCCGTTTAGAAGAAATTAGAATGGCAAAAGCCATGTTAGAAGAAGAACGGGAAAAGTTAAATTTACCGTCAGTTTCAGTCGGAATTATGGTGGAAATTCCGGCGGCTGCGGTGATGGCAGAACAGTTTGCAAAAGAAGTGGATTTCTTCTCAATTGGAACGAATGATTTAACTCAATATACCTTAGCAATGGATCGGGGACATCCGAAACTTGCCCCTTATATTGATGGCTTAAATCCGGCGATTTTACGATTAATTGATTTAACCGTAAAAGGGGCAACCCAACACGGAAAATGGGTGGGGGTTTGTGGGGGAATTGCCAGTGATCCACAAGCGGTTCCCTTATTAGTTGGGTTAGGGGTAAAAGAGTTAAGTGTGAGTGTGCCGAGTATTCCGAGTATTAAAGCTCAAATTCGGGCATTAAGTTTAGAAACTTGTCAACAATTAGCCCAACAAGCATTAATGCTAGAAACATCAGCAGAAGTTCGGGCATTATGTCCATTAGAAGAGTAATTTCCCCCTCGTTTCAAGGCTCTGCCTTGAAATGAAAAACCAGAGGCTCTGCCTCTGTAAAATTCAAAAATTCAGGAATAATTGATAATGTTTAAAAATGCCTTTGCTTTGTTACAAAAAATGGGAAAGTCGTTAATGCTTCCCGTTTCCGTTCTCCCGATCGCTGGCTTATTATTAGGATTAGGAAGTGCGCGGTTAATTGAACTACAAAAAATAGCGGCAGGTGAAATTACCGGAGAAAAATTTTGGTGGTTGCCGAGTTGGTTAGCCACCATTATGAAGGCATCCGGTGATGCAATTTTTGGCAATTTACCGCTCATTTTTGCCATTTCCGTTGCCATTGGTTTTGCTGAAAATGATGGGGTTGCAGCCCTCGCAGCTACCGTTGGTTTTGTGGTTTTTGTGGCATCTTTAGGGGTCGCTTCCACAACGTTATTCGGCATGAACCCCGATGAGTTAGCAACAGTAATGGGCATTCCCTCTTTAGATACGGGGGTAT
>JBMDYE010000367.1:0-4298 GCA_048595135.1 Planktothrix sp.
AGTGAAACAATGGGATTCACAAAAAAGAAACAGCCAATAATCGCCACAAAAACTGCAATTAAGGAATAAAAGATCCGCCATCTTAATTCTTCCAAGTGGTCAAAGATAGACATCTCCTTTTCATCAGGAATTTCATCTAACTCATCCACAGGATATAAATCAAAATCAGACGTATTTTTTGAGGTTGCGACAACAGGAGATGCGCCATTTTCAATCGCAGAAGGCGGCATATAATAAGTCGGTTCAGGAAGGGGAGTTATCGCTTCTTCTATATTTTCCTCCCCTTCAATTGAATTTTCAGTCACACTGATTTCATCTGTATTAACTGATAAATTATCATCCTCATCCTGAAGGACTGGGGAATTTTCCTCAAGATTAGCGGTGACAGAAATATCTGATTCCCCGTTTAACGGTGAAGCGGGTTGCCAATTCTCATCATGTTCTGATGGGAATTCAGAATTAAAGTTAGATTCCGGTGTCTCCAAGTTAGGGGGAGGCGTCATAATTTCAAATCAGCGTTTAAACTAGAGATCAATCTTGATTGTTAATTATCCAATCGGTAAACCGAGTGAATTGGGAAATCCACATCTCCTAATTTTAATCAATTTAGGAAAAGTGGTTTTGTTGAGGACAACCCGTAGGCTAAAACTGAAATAACAGCATTAACAGATTCCAATAGATGAAGCCGGATGAGGGAATATTCATTTCTATTCAATCTCTTTGTCATCTGAAATCCTATGAAAATCCTACAACGCTATATTCGTCTATTTTCGGATATTCTAAAGCATTTGGGGAGCAATTTAACATTCAGACCCACCCACCGCCACCGAAGACCATTCGTCAACGGGGGACTATTGGCGTTAGGGGTGATCGGAATTTGTATTTTTAGTCAAATTACCTTAGCGTCTTCTCCACCCGTTCAGGTCAGTTCCTTGAATTGGGAAAATCAAGTTAACGTAATGGAGAAAAAATGGGAACAAGATTATGAAAATTACTTTGGTCGGGATTTAGGAGACGTTACACTCACTGCGTCTGATATTGCCAAAATCTTATCTGAAATGGGTCGCAAAACCAACACCAAACCTGCTGTGATTTGGGTAATTCCTGAACCCGAAGAATTAGTTTCCATTTTAATTACCCCAGGACAGGAACCCATCGGTCAGGTGAATCCCCAGGTCAAACCTGAAATGGTGGAAAAAACAGTGATTAATTTATCTCAAAAAATTACCAATCCTCGCAACTTAGGAAACCGTTCTTACCTTGAATCGGCGCAACAACTTTATCAATGGATCATTGAACCCTTTGAAGCAAAATTACAAGAAGAACAAATTGATAGTTTATTATTCTGTTTAGGGAAAGGATTGAGAACCTTACCCTTAGCTGTCTTACATGATGGAGAACAATATTTAATAGAAAAGTATAGTATTACTCGGATTCCCGCTTTTAATTTAATGAAATTAGATGAGTCCCAAGTTCAAAATTCACAAGTTTTAGCCATGGGAGCATCTGAATTTACCCAACTCAATCCCTTACCTGCGGTTCCCATCGAATTATCAACCATTGTACAACCTCAAGAACCCATTTTCTCAGAAACTGATGAAAATTCAGGACAATGGAGCGGAAAAACCTTTCTCAATCAAGCCTTCACAATTAATAATTTAAAACGTCAACTCGACTCAGGTTCCTTTGGCATTGTTCACTTAGCAACCCACGCTGAATTTAAACCCGGAAAACCGGGAAATTCTTATATCCAATTTTGGGAAAATCAGCTAAAATTAGATCAAATGCAACAATTTAATTGGAATAATCCCCCCATTGAATTATTAGTTTTGAGTGCTTGTAAAACCGCCGTTGGTGATGCGGATGTGGAACTGGGATTTGCGGGATTAGCGTTTCAGTCGGGAGTGAAATCAGCCTTAGCCAGTTTATGGTATGTTAGCGATACGGGAACTTTAGCGTTAATGAGCGAATTTTATCAACAGTTGAAAACAACCCGGACAAAAGCGGAAGCGTTACGCCAAACTCAACTCGGTATGATTCGCGGCGATATTCGTTTACAAGAAGGAGAATTATTATTATCGAGGGGAGAAATTCCTCTCCCTCCAGAAATTGTCAATTCAGGAGAAAATAATTTATCCCATCCTTATTATTGGGCAGCATTTAGTTTAATTGGTAGCCCTTGGTAATACTATAGACAGGTTGATCGTTTAAATTACTTTATGGCTCAAACGGTTTGGATGGCTCGACATGGAAATCGGATTGATTTTGTAAATCCGGCTTGGTTTAACACCGCAGAACGTCCTTATGATCCCCATTTATCCGATGATGGTCAAATTCAAGCCCAACAATTAGCCAAGCGTTTAGTCGGGGAAGGAATCACTCAAATTATTGCGTCTCCGTTTCTGAGAACCGTCCAAACGGCTAACGCTGTTGCGGAAATTTTAGATTTACCCCTTAAATTAGATTGGGGATTAGGAGAATGGTTAAATAGCGAGTGGATGGCCGTTTTCCCCGAAACCTTACCCGTCGAAATTTTAGCCGAACAATTCCCTAGAATTGATTTATCCCATCCGGTCGGGGTTCCCCGTTATCCTGAATCTTGGCAAGATTGTTTACAGCGAACTGGAGACACCTCCCAACGCCTGATTGCTAAATTTCCTCACGATAACCTGCTGTTGGTGGGACATGGGGCGTCGGTATTGGGAACTGCGATGGGACTGATTCCGACCTTGAAGGAAACCGACATTCAAGCTTCTCTGTGTAGTTTGGTAAAAATTGTTCAAGATGGAGACAATTGGACAATGGAACTAAATGGGGATACGTCCCATCTAACGCAAGCGGAAACGGTGATTCGGTTTAATTAATCGGACTGAGGCTGATTTAAAACGTTGAATTGATGGGATTGATGGGTAGAGCATCGTCCTACATTTAAGGTGTTTGCGTCACCTGATTTAAAATATGATGTTGCTGTGATTTGCTTGGGATATGGCTGGACATAGTAAGTGGGCGAATATTAAACGCCAAAAAGCAAGGGTTGATGCGGTTAAAGGGAAAGTTTTTACGAAAGTTTCTCGTGAAATTATTGTCGCTGCTCGTCAAGGAGGAGGAGATCCGGCGGGAAATTTTCAACTGCGAACCGCAATTGATAAGGCTAAAGCCGCTGGAATTCCCAATGATAATATTGATCGAGCGATCGCAAAAGGAATCGGAAAATGGGACGCCGGATCGGAATTAGAATCAATTCGTTATGAAGGGTACGGGGTTGGCGGTGTCGCCATTTTAATTGAAGGATTAACTGATAACCGCAATCGCACGGCGGCGGATTTACGGGTAGCATTTAGTAAAAATGGCGGCAATTTGGGAGAAACAGGTTGTGTAAGCTGGATGTTTGATCAAAAAGGAGTTGTGACGTTAGCGGGGCCAATTGATGAAGAAAAACTCTTAGAAGCGTTAGTGGAAGCGGATGCAGAATCCTATGAATTAACCCCTGTTAATGATACCGATGGGGCGGAAGTGTTTACTACAATTCTGAATTTAGAAAATTTAACTCAGGTTTTAACCCAGCAAGGGTTTAAGGTTGTAGAAGCAGAATGGCGATGGATTCCCAATAATACTATTGAGGTGGATGATGTGGATAAAGCGCGATCGCTAATGAAATTAATGAACGCATTAGATGATTTAGATGATGTCCAAAGTGTGACCGCCAATTTTGAAATGTCCGATACTTGTTATCAGGTTCTTTATTCTTAATTAAGCGGGGATCTTATTCTATTGTTATGGTGATCAAACGATTCACCCCCCTAATCACGAGTTTAGTTTGGGTATTGCCTCTAATCCCTCAGAGTTTAGCAATCCCAACTTCCCGTTTTTCTACGGTTGATGAATCTTCTTTCGTCCGTAATTCTTCTCGGTCAAAGGCTACAATGCTGAGTATATTGCCATTAAATGCGATCGTGAAACTTCAGGGTTTGAACTTACCCCATCCTCGGACGGTTGGACAAGCAACGATTCCTTTACAACTGTTAGAAGGGAGTCAAGTTTTCACGTTTCAATTAAAAATTGGGGGTGAATCCGGCAGCTTTTTATTAGATACAGGTGCTTCAACTACGATGATTGCCACTCCCCTTGCTCAACAGTTAGGGTTGAAAGGGGAACCCATTTCTAATGATGGGTTAGCTTATGCGGTGGCGGGGGATGATTGTCCTGATATGGATGCGAAATTACACCATTTACCCCCGTTGGTGATTAATCAAGTTCGGGTAGAAGAATTAAGAGGGTTAGAATTTGCCAGTACCTTA
>JBMDYE010000368.1:0-3206 GCA_048595135.1 Planktothrix sp.
CGTAAATAATAGTCAGGATATTGTAAGTTTGGGTTTTGAATTTGCGTTAGTTCTGTATCCCAATTTCGGGATAACATCGTTTTTGTTTGTTCACGCCAGGGAACCCCCATTTTTTCGGCTCGTTTAATCATCATTTCCCGTGCTTGATGTTTAGCGAGATTAGCAAGGGGTTTAATGGCTAAAACTTGATTCACCAAACGGGACATTAATCCCACTTCAGAGCTTGTACTAACCGTCATAATATTAAATGTGAATCTGATCTAAATTTTATCTAATTCCTTAGTCTTCCACGAAGCGGAAAAAGAAGCAAGAGGAATACTGATGACTGGTGACTGGTGACTGGTGACTGATTACTGATGATTGATTGCTGATATAGATTCTAACGGTTCGTTATAGATAACCATTGTGGTGCTTTGGTTATATTCAAAGCCAATTTTTTCATAAAATTTTTGTTGTTGGGTGGTCATTAAATACACCCGTTCAACATTAGACATTTTCGGATGGCTTAACACCGTTTGGACTAATTTTCTACCCAGTCCTCCTCCTTGATAATCAGGATGAATAACAACATCCCAAATTGTCGCCCGATACACCCCGTCAGAAGTCGCCCGCGCAAACCCAATCATTTGTTTCTGGTTCCAAACGGTAACAACAGGCTCACTATTTTGAATTGCAATTTCTAAATCTTCTGGCTTGCGTCCTTTCGCCCAAAATGCAGCGAGTTTAAATAAATTTTGCAGTTGAACCATATCAACTTTAGAACGACCTTCCAGAAAGTAAATATTGCGATAATCCTGTGTCAAGCTTTCCCTGGAGGAAACTCCTGGAGTGAATTTCCTATCCGCTAAACTTTGAGATTGGTAGTCTGAAGAGTTGCTCATGTGGTGTCAATCAAATGGATAGATTAGAGGTTAACGCAACTGAATTAAATTTGTCGGAAATGAACAGAAACTCAAAAATAATTCAGTTTCTTGATAAGACTTTTTGTGACAAAAACAATCTCTTGCTAAGAGTAGTGTTCTTAGTGAATTCAGATTATTAGGTTAGTCAAATCCTATACGGTTTTGTCAAGATAATCAAGATAAGTTTATCAAAACTACGATGAATTATGATAATTTCATGACATTTTCAGGTGGAGTCTGTTAAAACCCTAACTTAATTCGGAATTCTAGCGTTGTCCAAATCTATAAAAATCATTCTTTAGAAAGATAAAGCAGTCAAATAAATTCTAATTTTCCATAAAAAAACGGGCTAAATTAGCCCGAACTTTTAGTAATCAAATTTGATTCTGAGTCGAATCAAACTTGACCCAAACTAAAACTATTTTTACGCTGCATTTCTTATGCTTCAACGGCTACAGGTTCAGCAACTTCAGCAACAACGGGATAAACGCTGATTTTTTTGCGATTTTTGCCTTTGCGTTCAAAGGTAACAACTCCATCAACGAGAGCAAATAAGGTATCATCTCTACCGATACCAACATTATTACCGGGATGGAATCTGCAACCCCGTTGACGAACTAAAATATTACCAGCGCGAACCACTTGACCGCCATAGCGTTTCACACCCAAGCGCTGGGCGTTAGAGTCGCGACCGTTGCGTGTACTACCCGTACCTTTCTTATGAGCCATGATTTCCTCCCAAGTTGATCTATTTTAATCTTATTGAATTAGGATTCCGTTGTTTCTGCTGCTGTCGCAGGTTGTTCGTCCCGTTTCGCCACGACAGACCCACCCAGACTAATGGAGTCAATCATTAAACGAGTCAGTTCTTGACGATGGCCTTGTTTTTTGCGAGTTTTCTTTTTAGGACGCATTTTATAAACAATAACTTTACGTCCCCGCAGATGTCGCATCACGGTTCCTTGAACAGTCGCCCCTGAAACTAAAGGCTGACCAATTTGAACACTGCCATCATGATTCACTAACAGAACCTTATCAATGGTAACTTGTTCGTTCTCTTGGGCGGCTAAAAGTTCAATATCGTAGAAACGACCGGGTTCGACTTTAATTTGTTTACCGCCAGTTTCAATAATTGCGTAAGTCATGGAATTTTTTAGGGTAAGTTGCCGTACAGGTAGCCAGAACATTATGGTTCTGAGCATTTATCATGTCTCTACCTGATCCGAGCAGGGTTTAAACACAATCTACTATTATCGGTGATTGGGTTAACTTTTGTCAAGAATTCGTTACGCCTTCGTCGGGTTGCTAGGTCAACTCCTCTTAATTGTTCGCAAATTTAAGATACATAACTTTCAGCTAACTTTACAAAATCAACTGTTTTAAGGCGAATATATCCATCCATAAACTTCTGTCCATCCTCAAACATAGATTTTTGATTATATCCTGGCAACCAAAAACTACTGCGAATCTTTAATTGATTCAAGTATTTAGGAAACTTTTTAACTTCCTTTTGCATCAGATATTCATAAACAAACTGCTTTCTAACACTTCTATTTTTTATTTTTTCTATATTTTTTTGGTCTATAAAGTAGTTAATATCATAATATTTAATATCAATAATATCAATGTAATTTTCATCCATGTCAAAAAAAGCTTTAAGAAACGAATCTAACAGCTTTTTTATCTCATAATGAGATGTATTTATACATAGAGAATGTTCAATAATATTCATTAAAGTATGGCGTAAATTATTCCCCTTATAGTTTTTTAATTCTTCCTGAACTTTAATAATTTTTTTTATAATGCTATCTTCAAATATATCGACTGATTCTAAATTATCCCAAGAGCTTAAATTATTAATTAGGTAAAGATGAAATAAATGCTTAAAATAATACATTTTATATATTGCCTCTGCATCTAATTTTTTAGTTTCTATGTTCCAAAATGAAAAAAAATAATTAGGTAAGCGTCTATCAATTGCTAATCCTACCTTAGATAGATATTTATGTGAATATTCTGGATGGTTTTCTTCCATTTTTATTTCCTTAATTTTATTTTTTAATCGATAAAATGTATGTTCTTTACCTTGTTGAATGTAAGCAATACTCACAATATCAGTATTCATATTAGGATGATTAACCAAGCAAAAATTAGTGTGGTAAAAATAGTAATCATTCCAGCCTAAATAAGGATAAATTTCATAGTACCTTTCTTCTATCTTATTAAAGATGAATGAAAATAAAACGGCATCAGGAACAATTTGAGAAGCATTAATTTTAAATAAGTTATCTGATAAATTGATTA
>JBMDYE010000369.1:0-2756 GCA_048595135.1 Planktothrix sp.
CAATAGATATTCAGGTCAAATCTAATTATTAACCAGCATCGGGAGGTCAAAACCCAGTATGGCACAGGAAGCAGGGGACAAATATGTCAAGTATGCGGTCGATTTAGTCATGTGCATCGATGGGACAGGTTCAATGGGCCACTTGATTGATGAAGTCAAGTCTACAGCCCTCAATTTCTATCCCAAGCTCGAAGCCAAGATGGAGGCTAAACAGAAAAAAATTGATCAACTGAGAGCTAAAGTGATTGTATTTCGGGATTATTGGGCTGATGCACCCGATAAAGCAATGGTAGAGTCTAAATTCTTCAATCTTCGGACTGAAAATTCTGACTTTGCTAATTTTGTTTCTAAAATACAAGCGCAGGGAGGAGGCGACGAACCGGAAAATGGCTTAGAAGGTTTGGATTTAGCGTTAAGATCCAAATGGGAACAAGCCCAAGATTTTGCTAAACAACGCTATGTCATTATTGTTTATACGGATGCGAGCGCCCATAGTTTAGAAAAAAGTCCTAAACCTGCCCATTATCCGAAAGAAATTTCTTCATCTTTAGATGATCTCACCGATTATTGGTCGGAAATGTCAAGCCCTGCTAAACGATTACTATTGTTTACGCCTGATGCTTCTCCTTGGACAATGATTGCTAGTAGTTGGGATAATACGATACATTTTCCCTCTAAAGCAGGTAAAGGATTAGAAGAATTTGAAATGGATGAAATTTTAGGGGTTATTGCTAATAGTGTTTAACCTGTATTGAAAAATCAAGAAAATCTTCACAGGAAAAAATGAGGATTTTCTTGATTGTATCGAATTTTTAATTGCTCTCAATTAGAGCTATCAACTTCTATTACGCTTAACTAAGCTATGAACTCGTTTTGCATAACCGTTAATATAGAAATTACCCCTGGTAAAGGCGAAGATGCTCATCTATTCAAGCCGGATTATTCTGATGTTACAGTCATCGGAGTTTTTGATGGATTAGGGGGACGTTTAGCAGGTTATGATGGGCAAACTGGCGGAAAAATTGCTTCCCAAAAAGCTTCAGAAACCATAGGAGATTTTTTGCGTCAATGGGATGGAAAATTAAATGCTCAAATCGTTAGTGAAATCCAAGATAACGTTTATAATACTTTAAAAGAAGCAGCCGATACCCATATTAAACCCTCTCGTCTTGGAGGTTCTTTAGCAGGTCAACGCTTGTGTACAACGATGGCACTAGCGAGTATTCCCAAGCCAACTGAAGAGTCAAAAAAACATCAAGTTAGTTTAGCTTGGATTGGAGATTCACGGTTATATTTCTTAAGTCCAGAATTCGGTTTACAGCAACTTACTAACGATGATTTAGGAGTTAAGAAAGATGCCTTTGAAATGATTCGTGAAGATCCCCCCATGTCCCAATATTTAAGTGCAGATATGAAGGAGGATTGGCAGATTCATTATAAATTACAAGAATTGGATCAACCTGGATGTATTCTTGCTTGTACTGATGGATGCTTTCAATATTTACCTGCCCCTTGGGAGTTTGAAAAGTTATTGTTAAATACTTTAAATCAATCGGAAGATGTTAAACAGTGGGAAGATTTATTAAATCAACAGTATCAAGATATTAAACAGGATGATGTCTCTCTTCTTCTTTACTCCATTGGCTATGAAGATTTTGACAATTTGAAGCAATCCTACGAAGACCGTCTGGCTTATTTACAAGATAACTTTGATTTGCAAAATACAAATATTGAGGAATTAAATCCATTGTGGGAAAAATACCGAGAAACTTATGAACAATATTTAGATTCTGGTGAAAAACAGGAACTAGCTCAATCTACTGTAGAAATTAATAGAGATTCTGTTCCCAGTCAAGACATTATCTCGGTTTTATCTAAAAATAATGAATCTACCTTAGATCAGGTAATACAAGAAATTTCCAAAAATGATGAAGAGAAAAAAGTACCCAATTACTTAGAGTTAGCTACAATAAACTTAGGAAATAATGATATTAAGGATGCTATTAAGGATTTAGAAACAGTGTTTATAGATAAAAATATTGATTCTCTTAATCAAGAAGATTATCGGTATTTTCAAAGTTTAGAAAAACTGTTGGAAGAACGTTTAAATAATATAGTTGATCGTGATATTATAGCAAATTTTCACTATTTTATGGGATGGATTAACTATCTATCTCATAACTTAGAGAAAGCGAAAGATTATTGCAATAAATAGAGTGAATATTATAAAAGTCGGTTAAGTGATAAAACTGACAAAAAAAACTATGAAAAACATAGACAAATGGAAACATTAATCCACAAAATTGACAATTCCACACAAATTTCAGAATAAGGAAACTAAATTATGTCTTACAAAGCAGGCGATGTTATTGGTAAATATACCGTCAGTCGTGATTTTGACAGTGCGAATGGTGGTCAATGTCAATGGGGATTTGCAAAAGCTGGAGCAGATGAAGTTTTTATTAAAAAATTCTTAAGCCCTGTTTATCCCGGTAAATCTGCTCCAGGAAGTGAGAAAGGGAAACAAAAAAAACGAGATCAATGTGAAGCATTTGAAAGAAAACAATTAGCGATTATGAAAGCTCTTTCTGCTTGTGGTGATGGCGGTTTAGTCGTCAGAACAATAGACTTTTTTAAACATGGTAATGAACAGGTAATTAATTACTTTAAAATTTCTAAAAAATTTTATACTCGCTCCTTATCTAATCAAGTCAATGAATTAGAAATGAAAAAACGACTGTTTGTTATGTTAACAG
>JBMDYE010000370.1:0-12955 GCA_048595135.1 Planktothrix sp.
GATTTTATCCGATAGTTGTCGTAATTTTACAGATTTCTTATTAGATGGATTGCAGGTAAATCGGAAAAAAATTGCTAGTTATGTTGAACAGTCGTTAATGTTGGTCACAGCATTAGCCCCTAAAATTGGTTATGATCAAGCCGCAAAAGTTGCCCATATTGCGTTAGAACAAGATAAAACGTTAAAAGAAGTTTGTCTAGAATTTGGTTATATTTCAGCCGCAGAATTTGATCAGATTGTTGATCCTTATAAAATGGCACATCCTGAAGTTTAAAAGCGTTGGGTGAGCGATGCTCACCTTTTTTATTATTCAGTTTTTTCACACCCCAGTATCCCCCCCGAATTAACCATGAAACTCGTTAATTTTTTTGCTCCAGCGATTTCGATTATTAATAAACTTAAATATCCACAAAAGTTTTTATTAATTAGTTGTATTTTTATTATTCCGTTGAGTTTAATGATGTATCTTCTGGTTTCTGAAGTACAAAGCCGAATTGATTTTGCGACTCAGGAAAAATTAGGTAATAGCTATCTTCGCCCCCTTCGCCAATTATATCCCCAAGTTTATCAATTTCAATTATTAACTGCTAATCGTAATTTAGAGGAAGAAGATAAAGTTCAGTTACAACAGATTAAAATTGATATTTCTGATCAAATTAAAAGCTTAGAAAAAGTTGATCAAGTAATTGGAGATCAATTATCAACCCATGACCTTTTTCAACAGGTTAAAGAGAGTTGGGAGACTTTAGATGAATATTCGGAAATTTGGACGGGAGAAACTCAAAAAATCTATTGTTATATTCTTCTTGATCAAATTAATAAGCTTAGATTTCAAGTGGGTGATCAATCTAACTTAATTCTTGATCCCGATTTAGATACTTATTATTTAATGGATGCAACGCTGTTAAAATTACCAGAAATGCAAAATATTCTAGCTAATATTATGTTAATTAGCCAAAATCTTATTGACCAAGAAAAGAGCGAGTTAAATCAAAGAGATTATTGGGAAATCACAAAAATTTTAGGGCTATTGAACGATAGAAATGAAAATCTTCAACGAACAATGGAGATTTCTTTTAATAATAACTATGTCGGAAATCTCCGTCCTAAATTAACAGAAAAAATCAATTCATTTACAGAAAATATAAAAATTTTGAATAATAATTTTAAAGGGGTTATTCGTAATCAAGATACTACAGAAATCAAACAATATTTCACCCAAGCTAACTTAAATTTAGAAAAAAGTTATCAATTATGGGATGATATCATTAATGAATTAGACTTTTTATTGCAGCATCGAATTAATGGTTTTTTTGAAAAACAAATTTTTCTCTCTCTGGTTGTTTTAATTACGTTATTAGTCGTTGTTTATCTGTTTATCGGATTTTATCAATCCGTTATGCAAACGGTTAATAGTCTTAGTATTGCGTCGCAAAAAATGATTGCGGGAGAAATGAATGAAACGCTTTATCTGGAAAATCAAGATGAATTAGCAGAAGTGGCTAAATCATTTAATAATCTGGCTTTTGCTTTAGTTAAAGCGAATCAAGAAATTACGTCTTTAAATCAACAATTAACTTCTGAAAATCTGCGAATGGCGGCTGAGTTACAAGTGACTCGTCAATTGCAAAAAATGATTTTACCGAATGAAGGTGAACTTTCAGAAATTTCTAGTTTAGATATTGCGGGTTATATGGAACCTGCGGATGAAGTGGGGGGAGATTATTATGATGTTCTATATAATAATGGTATGGTTAAAATTGGCATTGGTGATGTAACGGGACATGGGTTAGAATCGGGGGTTTTGATGCTGATGGTTCAAACAGCAGTTAAAACATTAATTATGAATAATGAAAGTGATCCCACTCGGTTTTTAAATACGTTAAATCGGGTAATTTATGATAATATCCAACGCATGAGATCGGATAAAAATTTAACCTTTTCTTTACTGGATTATTTTAATGGAGTTTTGAGTATTTGCGGTCAACATGAGGAAATGATTGTTGTCCGGCGACCTGCGATCGCTCCTTTTTCCTCGTCTGAATCTTCCTTAGAAAACTACCCGATTGTTGAAAGAATTGATACCATCGATTTAGGATTTCCGATTGGTTTAGAAGCTGATATTGAACCTTTTATTAATTCAGTTAATGTTAAGTTAAATTCAGGAGATGGTGTTGTTTTGTATACAGATGGGATTACGGAAGCAGAAAATAATCAGGGTAAATTCTATGGTTTAGAAAGGCTGTGTGAAACCCTTCAGAAACATTGGCATTTAACAGCATCAGAAATTCGTCAAGCGGTGATTGAGGATGTGCGATCGCATATTGGAAAGCATAAAGTTTATGATGATATTACCTTGGTGGTGTTAAAACAAAAATAGGTGATTTGTAGGAGGGGCTACGCCCATTATGGAATTCAAGTTTTACTGTTGTAGGGGATAAGTTTGGTGAATAAAAGTTTCTGCTGAGGGGCGATCGCTGACTTCCCCATCTAATGTAACTGTTAATAAATGATCAAGCATTTGTTTAAATTGACGACCGGGTTTATAGCCCATTGCTTTTAAATCATTCCCATTTAATACGGGTTTAATGTCTCGCCATTGGGTTAAATATTGCCAAATTTTTTGCCGTACCCATCGAGGAGAATGAACAGCTATTAAAATTAATAACGGTAAATCGAAGGATTTTAAAATCCAGAAGATTTGACTGGTTTGGGTACTATTTCCGATTCTGGAAATCACTTGATTTTTAGTAGTTTCTAGGTTTTTCAACCGTTCAATACTTTCGATTTGTAATTGAAGATTTTCCGCAACCCGTTCTCGATATTCGGGATCTAAGTAAGCAATTAGTACCTCTAACCGGACTTCCCAATGGGTTAAGGTGCGTTGCGGATCAAAGCGTTGCAAACAACGATCTACACAACGAATTTGTCGCCATAACTCCGAATTTAATTCTAAGGTGGGATGAATACACCGCAGAGCTTTTAACTCCCCTAATAGTTGGAAAGCTGGTTTCCAATAGGGGGCTTGTAAAATATATTTTAATTCGCTTTTTAACCGGGTTTCTAAAGCAGGAACTCTAACCCGTTGTTCTGAAGAATTATTCCGTTGCTGTTCATAAATTCCGCTACTAATCGCATAACGAATATATTCTTTAGTCTGCGCTTCTATCTCAAATCCTAACCGCACTGCAAACCGCACTGCACGATAAATTCGGGTGGGATCTTCAATAAAACTATTGGCGTGTAGGACTCTAATTTTCTGCGATTCTAAGTCAGAAACTCCCCCAAAAAAGTCTAATAATTCTCCTACCCAAGGTGCTGTTAATCGCAATGCTAAGGCATTAATCGTAAAATCTCTTCGATATAAATCTTGACGAATTGAACTCGCTTCAACTTGGGGATTGGCTGCGGGATAAGGATAAAATTCGGTTCTAGCAGTGGCAATATCAATCCAAAGAGATTCTAAAATCGGGTCATTATGCCATAATAAAGCCGCCGTTTGAAATTGTCCATGAACGTCTAACCTGGCGGCTGGATAATCCTGTTGTAAATCTTGCGCTAACTGAACCGCAGGGGAAAGTTTTGATCCTGTATTATTATTACTATAACATCCATCAACGACTAAATCAATATCACTGAGTAAAACTGTTTTTCCTGATTCTGCTAATAGTAAATCTCGCACCGCACCGCCAACTAAATAAAGTTGCCATCCTCGATCTTCGGCTAAGGATGCTAGTCGATTTAGTAACGTTAAAAGGGGGGGAGCTAATCGTTCTTCTAAAACGTCTTGAACGGTAGAACAAGTCAACCCGGGAAGACATCCTTTAAAGGGTGTTTCTTGGGGTCGTTGTTGTTGATGAAGAAGTCTTAAAACATCGGTTCTAGTGACAATTCCCACTAAATTTCCTTGATCTAAAACGGGTAAACGTCCGATGTCATACGTGACCATTAATGATTCAATTTCGGGTAAAGTTGTATCAGGAGTAATCGTTTTTAATTGGGGGGTCATATAACCTTTAACAGGTGCATGACTAAACCCATGATGTAAGGCAATATCTAAGTCACGACGGGAAATAATTCCAACAACTTGATCCTGTTCATCAACAACAGAAAGACCGGAATGACCATACCTCAATAAAATTCGATGGGCTTCCTCTACCGAGGTTTCAGGACGAATGGTTCTGACGGGGGAAGACATTAATTCTTTGGCGGTGGGAGGAGAGGGAATTTGGGCTTTTAATTGTTCAAGTAATTGATTTAAAATTAATTCAAAATTGCCTTCTTTTAAAATCACTGAAGCAGCGCGAGGATGTCCGCCTCCTCCGAAGGGTTGAAATAGTTGATTTAAGTTGACTTTTTCAATACGCGATCGCCCGATAATTCCTAAGCGTTCTCCCCCTTTCATTGGATATTGATTAGCAAATAATAAAGCATCGGTTTCTGTTAAATCAATGAGTTCTGAGGCTAAACTCGATAAACCGGGGACATATTGATCGGTTTTTAATAAAACCCAACCCAAGGTATAACCTTTAATCGTTGATTTTTGTAACTGTTCTAAACCGAGGGTTAATAAATCTTGTAATTTAGGAGATAAACCCGGTTCAACATATTCTGCAATCACAGATAAACTCGCCCCTTGCTGCATTAACCAAGCGAGGGCGATCGCATCTCTAGGGGTAGAATGGGGAAAGGTTAAAGACCCTGTATCCAGATGAATTCCTAACGCCATTACCGTTGCTTCTGCGGGTGTTAGTTGAATCGTTTGTTCTGATTTTTTGAGCTTTTCTACTATTAAAGTTGTGGTTGCTCCAATCGGTTCAATTTCTGTTTTAGTGGCGGGAATATCGGATATAATATTAGGATGATGATCATAAATTGTAATTTCTGAGAGTTGAGATAGTTCAAACCATTCTGCACATTTCCCGACGCGATCGCGCGTTTGGGTATCGACAACGGTAATCGAATAAATCTTTTGAGGATTGACTAATCGCCGTTCAATTAAGGCGAATTCATCCCGATATAACGCTAAAAATTCTTTAACGGCCGGATGGGCACCCCCCGTTAAAACAATGCGACTTCCTGGGTACAATCGCGTTAATCCCACCGCCGCACCCAACGTATCAAAATCAGCCGTTGTATGACATAAAATTAAGTGCATAAATTCAGTAATCAGTAATCAGTAATCAGTAATCAGTTAATAAGTTCTCCCTTAGTCCCTCCTTGTCTCCTTGTTCCCTATTCCCTATTCCCTAATTCTTAATTCTTAATTCTTAACTTTACCATAAAAAATCCATCCATATTGTGTTGATGAGGCCAAATTTTAATCCAGCCTTTTTCTTGCGGTGGAATCGGAAAATTAGAAGGAGGAAATTCAATTTGCCATTGGGGATGTTGGGTTAAAAAGGTTTCGATTAATTGTTCGTTTTCTAAAGGATGAAGGGTACAAGTAGAATATACTAAACATCCTCCAGGTTTAACCCAATTTTGTACGGTTTCTAATAGTTCCGTTTGCAGTTTAGATAATTCTTCAATATTTTTAGGATTATGTCGCCAACGACTATCTGCACGCCGATGTAAGGTTCCTAAACCCGAACAAGGTGCATCTAATAAAATGCGATCGGCAACGTGATTATAGTTCTCTAATTTGCGAAGATCTCCCACTTGGGTTTGAATGGATTGAAGTTGCAAGCGGTTGATATTTTCTGTCACTTTTTTAAGGCGAGATTTAGCTTGATCGATTGCTAAAACTTTGCCTTGATCTTGAATTAATTCTGCAATATGTGTAGTTTTTCCTCCCGGTGCAGCACAAGCATCAATAATGAATTCACCCGGTTGTGGATCTAATAAATAACTAACTAATTGAGCGCTACTATCTTGAATAGTCCACCAACTTTGATCATATCCAGGTAAATGATGAATATTACCAACACTTCCAGTTAATCTTAACGCTTGGGGAAGTTGAGGAATACGATTAACAGATATTCCCGCCGATTTAAAAGCTGTTTCAACAATTTCTAGATTCGTTTTGAGCGGATTAATTCTTAAATCGATACTGGGAGATTGATTAAACCACACACAAAGTTTTTCGGTTTCTTCTAAACCCAGTTGATTTTGCCAAAATTCGATTAGCCAATCGGGATAACTATAAATAATTCCTAACTTTTCAATAGGATTTTCAGGTAATTGAAAGGGAGAAAATACAGAATGCTGTTCCTCTAAAGGATTTTGTTCTATTAATCTAAGATATTGTCTTAAAATTCCATTTACAAACGAGCTAAAATGAGACAAACCATTTCGTTTTACTAATTCAACTGTTGTATCCACCGCCGCCGAATTGGGAATTTGATTAAGATAACAAACCTGGTAAAAACCCAGATGTAGTATAGTACGAATATCTGGATGTTGTTGATGAGCTTTCTTATGAGCTAGATAATCAATTAATGTATCCAGCGATCGTTGTCTTCTCACCGTTCCATAGACTAATTCTGTCGTTAAGCGACGGTTCAGATCCGATAAATTGGCTTGACGCAGCCATTTGTCTAAAACAACATCAGCCAGTTCTCCCCGTCGGTTAATATCACGGAGAGCTAAAAATGCAATTTGACGAGGATTATGATTCACGGTTGTACCCGAACTTAATTTAACTCAAATGTTCAATGATTTAGCCGAGATAACTTTTGTTGACTTCCCTATCAATGTAAGGTAAACCATGACGAAAGCTGGCGTAAAAGTATCAGGATTCAGTGCATCCCTAAAAAGAAAATTTCAAGCTATTCTTCCAACGATTGATCCGTCTCACGCTCCAAATTATGAAACTTGGCGACAGCGTTTTATGCACCAACGTTTAAGTCTAGGTTTTTTCTTGGCTTTAGTTTCCTATTTTACCTTTAGTCTTTCAGAAATTAACAATTTCTTATTTCAACCCCATAATTTTCATCCGTCCTGGCTACTGACCCAAGTTATTGTTGAAATTGGTTTAATTCTCGGTTTAGTTCTCTTAAGAACACCTTTGGGGGTTAAGCATCCCGCCTTCATGTTTTTGCTATTTTCCTGGTTAGTGACCATTACGCCACAAATTCGAGAAACTTTAACAGGAATTGCGCGGGCTTCGATTATTGAATGGCCGTTAATGTTTTTCTCTCAAGCCACTTTGATTCCGGTTTATTGGCCGTTACATTTGGTGTCACAGTTAGGAGTTTTTTTCTATTATCATGGGACTCAAGTTTTATTGAATTTAGAAGTTCAGCAACCCGCCGATTGGATGACCCCTGAATTTTTGTTTCTTTATTTATTTTGGATTTGTTTCATCTGTAATTTATCCGTTTATCTTTATGATCGGTTAGCAAAATCTGAGTTTCAATTCCGTCGTTCTTTAGAAGAAGCTTATCAACAAGTCAAACTAGAACAGGAACGATCAGAAACGTTGCTTTTAAATATTTTACCCCATCCCATTGCCCAACGATTGAAAGAGCAACCCAGTACCATTGCGGATAGTTTTACCGAGGCGGCAGTTTTATTTGCAGATATTGTTGGCTTTACAGAACTTTCAGGAAAGTTTGAACCGTCTCATTTAGTTAATTTACTGAATCATATTTTTTCAGAATTTGATCACTTAGCAGAAGTTCATAATTTAGAGAAAATTAAAACCATTGGTGATGCTTATATGGTTGTGTCTGGTTTGCCCGTCCCTCGCGCCGATTATGCTGAATCTTTGGCAGATATGGCATTAGATATGCAACGAAGTTTAAAAGAATTTAATCGTAAAAATGATCAAAATTTTAAAATTAGAATTGGCATTGCTACTGGGCCTGTTATTGCGGGCGTGATTGGCATTAAAAAATTTATCTATGATTTATGGGGAGATACCGTTAATATTGCCTCTCGGATGGAATCCCATGGAATTGCGGATGAAATTCAAGTCACCGAAACAACCTATTCCGTTTTACAAGATCAGTATATTTTCGAGAAACGAGGAACCATTCCGATTAAAGGAAAAGGCGAAATGACAACTTATTTGTTAAAAGGGAAAAAAGAATTAAATCTTTCATAAAACCGATTAAAATGGCTTAATCTAGAAAATTGATGGAAATTTCCGAAAATTCCCTCTTCCCGATTGATGTAATTTTTAGCAGGACAATCAATACTCCTAATCACCCTGGATTAAGATTGATACAGAAACCGAGTTTCTGTGTCAGTTCAATCCCACCCGTGAGTGAAAATCTTATTTCTCATTTCTCTAACTATTCGTTAACTAAAATGTCCCCAAAAATGATGAAATCAATTCTAATTAGTTTAACCTTATTAATGCCATTTAGTGTAGCACTCTCGGTGAATGCACAACCGATTTCTTCTGATTGTTATAGCGGTCAGTACCCTGAGCAAATTGCACAAAATAGCGGATTAACATTAGGACAAGCGGCAGATTTAATCACCCAATGGTTAAATGCAAAATCACAAATTTTTGCCCCTCCTTATGATCGTCGAATGGTGGGGGAACTAACCACAGGTGCTTTATACACGGATACCTTAAAAGCGATTAATTTTTTAATTGAAAATAATGCGTATTATCAATATGGTGTCCAAAAAGTGGAATCCGTTGAACAGTTTGCTGCATCGGGAAATAAAGCAACCATTGAAGTGAGAGTTACAGAAGATACAACCCTGTATCAAAATGGCAGAGTCACAGAAAGTACGTTCAATACAAAAGTCGTTCGTTATAATTTAGAAAATTGGGATGGAATCTGGAAAATTGCCAACTCTCAAGTGTTAAATTAAAAATAGCTTGGAAACCGGTCTATCAACCCAGTGCGTCTACCCATCCTTTCGGTTTAATAGGTCAGTGTTATGGTTCAAGAACTAATCGAGTTAAGAAATAATATTTTAGAAGGACGCTATCAAGAAGCGTTAGAACTTATTGATGAATTAGAAGGGATGAGCAGAAAGTCAATTTTGAGAACGATTAAATTTTTTTTAATTCGCTTGCTTATTCATCTGATTAAAAATCAAATCGAACAGCGATTAACGAATTCTTGGATTGCTTCTATTTCTGATTCTATTATTCAAATTCAAGATCTCAATTTACAAGAGAATAAAACATCTCACTACATTAAACTGAATGAATGGGACGCTATCTTACAGGAAGCTTTTGTCGCCTCTATTCGTCCTGCTAGTGTTGAAGTTTTAAAGGGAACCCTAAAACCCAATCAATTAGCTCAACAAATTGATCAAGATCAGATTATTTTAATCGCAAAACAGCTATTAAATTTAACCTATGAACATCCTGCGACTGTTTTACCGGATGTTATTGATCAGTATTTAGGGCAGTTACCGGGAGGGGAAGAATGGTTTTTATAGCTATCCTTGAGGGTAGAGGCAATTCATAGATTGTCGCTACCCTCGATTATTTAGGATTGCTATATAGATGTTTTGATGGGCAAAGCCCATCCTACAAGGAAAAAATTTATTCGTCTTCCGCGAAAATATAGCGATATAAATCTTTTGGATCGGGTTCAGGACTTTTTTCTGCAAACTCTACTGCATCATCAATAGTTGCTTGCACTTTTTTATCAATGTCCTTTAATTCTTCTTGGGTTGCTAAATTGTGTTCCGTTAAATAAGCGGCAAATTTTTTAATCGGATCACGAGCAAACCAATATTCTTTTTCTTCTTTATCCCGTAACTCATCAGGGTCAGCCAAGGAATGACCTCGGAACCGATAGGTTAACGCCTCAATTAACGTTGGCCCTTCTCCAGCACGAGCGCGGGCAACGGCTTCTTTGGCTACTTCCCGCACAGCTAAAACATCCATCCCGTCTACTTCATGTCCCGGCATTCCAAAGGCGGGGCCTTTTTTGTAGATTTCCGGGTCAGAGGTTGCCCGTTCATGGGCCATGCCGATCGCCCATTTGTTATTTTCAACGACATAAATAATCGGAAGATTCCACAACGTCGCCATATTCAAACATTCATAGAATTGGCCGTTGTTGCAAGCGCCATCGCCAAAGAAACAAACGCTTACTTGGTCGGCGTTTTCATCTCCCATCGCTTCCCGGCGATATTTGGTTTGGAAGGCGGCACCCGTTGCGACCGGAATTCCTTCTGCAACGAAGGCAAACCCCCCTAATAAATTATGTTGGGCGGAAAATAAGTGCATAGAACCGCCCCGACCTTTAGAACAACCGGTTGCTTTTCCGAATAACTCAGCCATCACTTCACGGGCTGGAACCCCAGCACTCAAGGCATGGACGTGATCCCGATAGGTACTGCACACATAATCTTCATCTCGACGTAAGGCGCGGATAATGCCCGTTGATACCGCCTCTTGGCCGTTATATAAGTGGACAAACCCAAACATTTTGCCCCGATAATACATTTCGGCGCATTTATCTTCAAACAACCGCCCCAAAACCATATCTTCATACAGCATTAACCCTTCGTCACGGGTTACCGCCGTAGCATCTGCTTTAAAACTCGGTAATCTGCGTTCCTGAACCATTACTCTGTTGTACCTAATTATCCAATTCCCATTATTTTACGGGCTACTGGGGACAACAGGGAAAGGAGAGGGGAAACAGCCCTGCCCCTTCCGCTTGTCCCCTTGTCTGCTCTAGGCTTTACAAAATGTTACAATTGCAATGATCTTGTCATTTTTTCTATCCAACCCTGATTAAAGCGATGACTACCCCGTCTAATCCTTCGTCTTTGTCTGATGCTGAAGTGCCAACCCCAGCAAAATCTAAGGAACCTCAACCCAGTTACGTTAAACTGGCGATGCGAAATATGGTTCGGAAGGGGGGAAAATCCCTGTTTCATTTTGCATTAACAACGGTGGGGTTGTTGGGTTTTCTGGTGGGGATTTCTTACCTAACCCGATAACTTTACAGTTAAACCGTTGTCAGCCTATCCTGAATCAGGATCAGTCCTCTGAATCGATCAACCAGAGACGTGATCCGATTCTGTATTTAAAATTATGATTAATTTTGATTATGACCGTCCCGGTTGAAGTGAATATACAGGACTGTTTTTGGGAAACCGCAGAACAGCCACACCAAGCGGAAAATGTTATTTCCCTTGACTGTCCGATTGATCAGACCACTTGGGAAAGCTGGTTTCACACTTGGTTGGATCAGTTGGAGGAGTATCTCCCAGAAGCAAATAGTTATGAATTAAACCTGCGCCTCACCAATAATACGGAGATACAATCATTAAATACGGAATATCGCTCCCAAAATAAACCGACGGATGTTTTAGCCTTTGCTACATTAGAGGTGAACTGTCCCCTTCCTCCTGAACTATTAGCTTCTCAATCCCTCTATTTAGGTGATATTGTAATTTCCGTGGAGACCGCTAACCAGCAAGCTCAACAACAAAACCATTCCTTAAAAACTGAGTTGGGATGGTTGGCGACTCACGGGTTACTACATCTCATTGGTTGGGATCATCCTGATGACGAAAGTTTAGCCGAAATGTTGAATCAACAACGGCTGTTGCTGGAAGCAATTCAATTAGTGGTTTAATAGATACAATTTCAGGGTTCGCATGATTGTTGGGTCAATCTAAAATTCAAAAACTAACTCAGCAATTTCACGGAGAATACAGAAAAATCTGTAACTAATCCACTGATGTTCATACAAGTTAGCGTAGGTTCAACCGTAAATTCTAGTAACTAGATGAACAAAATTTCTAGAAAATTATGATAGATTGCTTCACATATCCTCAGTGACTCCACTCAGGCTGTGAACGGAACAAGCAAAGGATTTACCGATGAACCTAAAAAAAACCTCAATTTCAGCGTTTCCTGCTTCGTTAATTCCTCTACCCGAAGGAACAACATCGCCGAATTCTCATCTAACAGATCCTATGGGGAAAAATTATGACCGAGAATTATCTTTGCAAGTGGCTTCTAATTTATTAGTTAGCTTCAAATATGCTGGGGCTGGTGTTATTTATGCCTTCAGAACCCAAAGAAATTTTCGGATTCATACAGCCATTGGAATTTTAGCCATTGGCTTAGGAATTTTCTTACAATTACAAGCCGTTGAAATTGCGATTATCGGCTTAACGATTGGGGCTGTGATCGCAATGGAATTATTAAATACAGCCATTGAGTCGATTGTTGACTTAAGTGTAGGACAGTCTTACCATGAGTTAGCAAGAATTGCCAAAGATTGCGCTGCGGCTGCCGTTTTAATTTCTGCTATTGTGGCGTTATTTGTAGCAGTAACCTTGCTTTTACCGCCGCTAATTGCTTGGTTTCAAGTTGCACAATAAGGAGTTTAACCCTTGATTCTAGTTATAGATAATTACGATAGTTTTACTTACAACATTGTTCAATATTTAGGAGAGCTAGGACAATCTTTACCTGTTGCTTCCCATGTTAAAGTTTTCCGTAATGACAAAATTTCTTTAGATGAAATTCGTCAATTAAAGCCCGATGGAGTGGTCATTTCTCCAGGGCCAGGTCGTCCCGAAGATGCGGGTATTTCTCTCGATTTAATTCGGGAACTAGGCCCCAGCTTACCAATTTTAGGGGTGTGTTTAGGTCATCAAAGTATTGGTCAAGTTTTTGGAGGGAATATTGTCTCTGCACCGGAATTAATGCACGGAAAAACCTCCCAAGTTCAACATACCGGAATCGGTGTTTTTGAGAATTTAGAAAATCCTTTCACCGCCACTCGCTATCATAGTTTAGTGATTGAACGAGAATCCTGTCCTGATAGTTTAGAAATTACTGCCTGGGTCGAGGATGGAACAATTATGGGAGTTCGCCATCGGGATTATCCCCATATTCAAGGAGTACAATTTCATCCCGAAAGCGTTCTCACCCAATCAGGAAAACAATTGTTCAAAAATTTCCTCAATTCTTTATAACAGAAAGCAGAATTAAGAATTAAGAATTAAGAATTAAGAATTAAGAATTAAGAATTAAGAATTAAGAATTAAGAATTAAGAATTA
>JBMDYE010000371.1:0-10996 GCA_048595135.1 Planktothrix sp.
GAAAAACCCGTTTCACAAACCGACGAACAAGCACGGGAATTATTAGTAGAAGAACGTCGCCATGATGATCATCTTCATGAAGCGATGTTAAGTCGAGCCAGTGAACAGTTAGGTTAGCTTTTTTTGCGTTATTGTATAAACAGACAAAAAATCACAGTGCTATTGCTGCACCTTTTTGAGTCCCGATTGCTGAACATTGAGAGAAAACACACTCAGCAGGGTGGTTAAGTCTATTAGTCACTCTGCTGCTGCCACAGCCAGAACCCGGTTGATCCAACTCCTAGACATTCAAGCTAAAGGCAATATTGAGATTTTCTAACGCTTCCACCAACCAAAATACTTTGTCTTTGGCAAAGGTAGAATAATGATTAAATAAAATCGAAAAGCGTTTCTCTAAATCAATTTTCACTTTCCGACACACTAAAACAATTTTTAATAATAAACCAATCGAACGAGTTACGCCTAAATTACTACTTAAGTCTAAAAAGACAAAGTGGTGGGGTTGTTGGGGACTTTCGACTACCAGGAAATTCAATAATTTTCGACAAGTTCCTGCCATCAACGTATCCGTCAGTCTTTGGCTATCATTGTAAGCAAGAATAGATTGCAATTCTCGATACAAACGATTATTAAAGTGATTTCTGCCATATTTAGAATCAATGGAAGCACTCAGGTATTCATACAATTCTTCCTTAAAGGTGCGATAGGTACGAGTATTTTGGCTTTGATTTCTAAACAGTTTAGCTTGATCTTGATAGGTATGATAACCATCCACTTTGCCTGTAAAGTGTTTTAAGGCAAAATTCAGCTTTTTAGGAGTTAATAAAGTTGGGTTTTGGGGTTTGGGTAAGATTAACCGTTGTTCCCGTGGCATTCTTTGGAAGGTGAGATATTCAGCTAATTCATGATCAAAAGTTTCTTGAGCTTGTAACCGCATTTCGCGGATGTCTCGCCGTTGTTCATCGGGACTATCATCCGTTAAAAAGCAATGTTCATATAAATAGGGATAACGATGAATTAAACCCTCTAGATTCTGATTTTGTTTGGCTTGTGCGGCTTCTATTTGATCCTCAAAGGCTTTTGCCAAACGGCGTAAGGCCTGATATTGTTCACTATCTGTAAACCGTTTAATCAGAGTCCGCAGACGTTTTGCTGTCCAACAGGAGGGTAAACCCGATGGCGTTTGTTCAAAACTATCAATCAAAGCCGGAATTGCCCACTGATGTTTCGGTTGCTTCCGCCAACGGTTAATTAAAATATAACAACAGCGATTAAGGACGTATTGAAATTCTAAATTGGCTAAATCTGAGTCTACAATTCGTTCTAAAGCATAACCCACCGCCACGTCTTGATATTCTCCGCCTTGAATAAACAGATTATAAAAACGCTGAATTAAGGTTTGGGGAAGTTCGTTTTCAACACAGTATTGCAGATGAGCATACACTGTCTGCTCATCTGATGAATGGTAATACTGGCTGAACCCGGAACTGTTCATGTAGAGAACTCTCTTTGGTAACGAATCGGAATATTTAAGCTACCCGTCTACAAGTCCCTATCGAAATAGAGACTCATCTGACCCCTTAATTTGCCTCCCTGACGCTTTGGATGTTGGGATTTGAGATGAAAGGATTGTGCCTTGTTCCCACTCCCGATGGGCTAAGATCCTTAGCCCCAGAAAAATCGATAACTTTTTATATAACACCCAATTTCTTCCTTGATTCAATTCAACCCTAAGTTGACATTTACTCAAGATGATTTTAAAGTTTCAGTTAAGGTGTGGCTTCTCTCTATACCTTACAGTTTAGTGGTAAATTCCTACCTCCTCTGTAAAGATTCAGCCAAGCCTCCCCAAAACTTTGTAAAGATTCGGTAAAGATATTCATTTTACTCTAAAAGTAGGATGCCCAATTCTAGCTTCCGACGTCAGAATTGACCTTATGAACCGCAGGAAGAATCAGGCTTCTATCAACTATTTTATCTCAACAGGGCGTGTCTCAGTCTTTTCGATGGAGATCGATGGCTCCCAGTGCCTTTAATGTAGATTTTTGTGCAGTTGTGATTCCGGTCACACTGGTAATGTTTAAACCATCGTAAGGTTTATCAGCCCGCAACGTTTTTAAACAATCATTAGTCTGAAGATCCCAAACCTTCATCCCTTGATCGTGACTGCCACTGGCTAAAAAACGACAATCCGTAGTAAAATTTACAGACCAAACGGGATGAGAATGGCCCTCAAGAATTCGGATACATTTTTCCGTATTAATATCCCAAAGTTTAATGGCATTATCGGTACTTCCACTCACCCAAATTTCGCCATTGGGGTGAAAAATCAACCCTTGAACTCGCTCAATCGGCCCTTGCCAAGTTTTTAAAAGATTCCCTGTAGAAATGTCCCAAAGTTTCACAGAACGGTCATAACTACCACTGGCTAAAATTGGATCAACCGGACTAAATGCTAACAGATGAATGCGATCGCTATGCCCTTCTAAAATTTGCAGACAATTTCCTGTTTCCACCTCCCAGATCCGCAGGGTTTGGTCATAGCTACCCGTCGCCACCCAATGACCTTGGGGATGAAACACTACCGAACTTACCCAACGGTGATGACCTTCTAGGGTTTGCAACAGTTCTCCGGTTTGGACATCCCAGAGTTTAACCGTTTGATCATCACTGGCCGTTGCCAAGATTCGACTATCGCCACTAAACGTGACCGCTTGAATGCGATCGCTATGACCATGTAACGTTTTCAAACATTCCCCGGTCTGCACATCCCACAGTTTCACAGTCCGGTCATAACTGCCACTGGCAATGACAGTATGATCGGGACTAAATGCCACCGACCATACCCAGTCCGTATGACCTTGTAACCGTTTGAAACAGCGACCCGTTTTGACGTCCCACAGCCGCACTTTATGGTCATCACTGCCACTGACCAAGGTTTTACCATTGGGACTGAGGACAAACGACCAAACTTGATGGAGATGACCCCGTAACGTTCTCAACCGTTGACCTGTATTCACATCCCACAACAACACCTGACGGTCTACACTTCCGGTGGCTAAAATTTGGCGATCGGGACTAAAGGCCAGAGAACAAACTTGGCTGGGAAGTCCGGGTAAGGTTTTTAAACAATCTCCCGTCCGAATATTCCACAATTTCACCGTTTGGTCATCGCTGCTACTGGCCAGCAGTTCTCCATCTTCACTAAACACCACCCGCCAAACCGAGTCTCGATGACCTTGAAAGGTATGAAAACATTGTCCGGTCTTCACATCCCAGAGGCGCACCAGGTCTTCATCGGTACTACTGGCTAGGGCATGAATGGTTCCCGGCATCGACTGCGATCGCACAAAGGTAATGGCCCAATACCAAGCGGAATTCCCCATAAACGTGCGAACACAGTTCCCTGTCTGCACATCCCACAGTTTCACCGTTTGATCTTCACTGCAACTGGCGAGGGTTTGACCATCGGGACTAAAGGTAACCGCCCGAATGCTATCGGTATGTTCTGAGAAGATATCAATACATTGGCCGGAGTGAATATCCCAAACCCTCACCGTTTGGTCATCGCCGCCACTGGCTAAATAGGGATAGACGGGGTTAAACGCCACACAGTTGACCGCACCCCCATGTCCGCGCCAACGGTTCAAGCATTCTCCGGTACTGGCTTTCCAAACCCGCACCGTCTCGTCGTCACTGCCACTGGCCAGTAAGGTGGCATCCGGGTTAAAGGCGATCGCTTTAACGGCCCCTAATTGTCCTTGACACACTAACAGTTGTTGACCGTCTTCGACGTTCCATAAAATAATTTTTCCTTCTGCATCTCCGGTGGCTAAAATATTATTGATACCCAAGGCAACGGTTAGAGAATTTCCCAAGGTTTTTGCAAACACCGTTCGGGATAAATCCGATTCCGAAAAGTTAACATTCTGTAAATTGGCATCTTGTAAATACGCTTGCCAAATCGTTAATTTAGAAAAGTCATAATCCGCTAAATCTAAGTCTAACGCTTGACATAAATTAATTAAATTTCCTCCCCCATAGCCGGAGGAATAGCTTTGACGTTTTAAATTTTGTAATAGCATTTGAAATTTAGCATTTAAATCTCCTGACAACCGATAGCGACTGAATAAAGTTTGAATAATCGGTTGTAAAATCACACGGGTTTGGCTTTCGCGGATATAATCTTTGGCTTGGGATTTAATTAAGGGATATTGATTTAAAACTTTAATTGCTTCGGTATCAATTTCTTGAATAACGGTTTCAATTAATCGCTCGATCATATATTCCATGACAACAGGTTGTTGGGTAAAGCTGCCACTACTTTTTTCAATTAACGAGCGACGACTCAGGGATTCTAACGCTTCGATCAGTTCAATGGGAGAGACTAAGGATAAAATATCTTTTCTTAAATCCGCAACGGTACTGGGTTCTCGATTAATGGCTAACCAGTACATCGTTTCTAATTCTAATTCAGAAATGCGTCCGAGTTGTTGTTCTAATAAGTCTCGAATATCTCCAAAGATTGCGGTTCCTTGTTGAATTTGCTCGAAAAAATCATCAACATTTCCCCCAAACAAATCATTAATGGTGGTGGTGACAATTTTAACCGCCAAGGGATTTCCGGCATAACGCTCAATTAACTTTTGCCATTGTTCTTGAAAATTAGAAATGCCTTTATTTTGAATAATTTCTTCGCAGTCTTCGACATTTAACCCCATTAAGGGTAAGGAACGAACCTTGAGGGTTTTTCCTTCGAGAGCGGCAATTTCTTTGGGTTTTTCGCGACTGGTTAAGAGTAAACAACTGTTATGTTGAGTTTCTCCTAAGCGTTTGAATAGTTCTCCGTAGTCTTCGTATCCTTCATAATAGCGCCCGACTCGATTGCCTTCTTGAAGAATCGATTCGGCATTATCGAGAATCATTAAACAGCGAGAGGCGCGTAAAAATTCTATCAGTTGGGAGATTTGACGATAAGGTTCTGTTGATAAATTAAATTCAGTTTGATCAGAAAGAACTTGAATTAAATCGGCTAAAATATCCGTTAAGGGGGGCGCGTTGCGGAGCGATCGCCAAATCACATAATCAAAAGAGAATCCAATTTGTTGTGCAAGTTGGACAGAAATCGAAGTTTTACCAATTCCCCCCATTCCTAACACCGCAATCACTCGACAATCTTCTGCTAAAATCCATTGTTTCAGTTGGGTGAGTTCCTGGGTACGTCCATAAAATTGAGAGACGTCCGGTGCTTCTCCCCAGTCAATATGATTTTTCAGGGTTTCAAGTTTAGCGGGTTTTAGGGGTTCTGTGGGTTTGGGGGGAGGAACGTAAGATAATTCGGACAGATCACTGGCCCTTCGTTCGATGACTGTCCGAAAATTCTTTTTATTGACGGGTTCACCAAATTCATCCGAGAGTAATTTCCAGAGTTTGGGCCCCACATCTTGTTTCAGATACTCTGGCGTGCAACGATATACCAATGCAATTTCGTGATATTTTTGGCAATTCCAAGTTCCCTGAATCACGGCGCGTTGAACGTCACTCAGGTGTTTTCCGGTTCTCTCAAACACCAAATTATCAGAAATTTTTAGTGCCTCTTCACAGTTCATAGCAGGAGCGATGCAACCAGGTTTACGTTTCAGTCTATCCTGAACTTTTCTATCCTATCGCTACAGGTTTGTCATTTTAGGAGCCAGACGGGGTTGTTGGGTGAGTCGCTTAGATGCAATGGGTTCATTCTCAGACGTCAATTTGCGGTTCGGTTTCTGGTTTTTGGGTCTGTTGTCTCCCACTTCCTGATCAGATATCTAACCTATTATCGTTCAATCTTGTTAAAAAAATTGTGAATTAATCGTGGCTTTATCAATTTAGCGAAACCATTAACAGGAGCAAAATTTTTAAAAAGTCTATTTTCTTAAACAAAAGTCAACCATGAGATTAAAGTCAGCCCCAAATTAGGACTGACTTAATCAATGGAAACCTCCAATAGGATTGTTTTGTTGCTATGACGTTTCTTGGCAGTGATCGATATTGAAGCTTTGAATTCAGACCCCTTCGCATCGGTTTTGAACCTCTAAGCATAATTAAGCAACTAAGGAAACTGGAATTTCAGGAGATTCCTCAACCGGATAGGGCATTTCCGATAACGACGCTAAAACCGAACGCGTTTCCATTACACTGCCAAATCGTTCTAACCAATCAAAAATTCGATCTAGCTGTTCGAGTGTAACTAAGCCATACTGCCATAGGATCATGGGTAACTGGCCTGATTCCTGTTCGGGATGACGAAGTGCCATCGCAATTGATGAAGCGGGGATCGCTAACTCCCAGCGGAGAAATTGAATGAGTTGTGCTTGTTGAGTTGAAATCATGGGATGTTCCTATTAGAGGGGAAAAAGAGGGTTTAACAATCGTTAAGTTAATTGATTCTACGATACTAATTCTAACGAGTATTGGCGAATCTTCAGTGATGAATCAGGGCAGATCTTTGTGATTTAATCGCCTGAATTCAGTGATCCTAATCACAGAGTTATTGGGGACTGTTGCAGAAATGGGTTGAAGCTGGAAAGAAGACCAGAATCTTGCGTTTCGCGCTAGTATCGTTAATCGTACCTTAATCTTCCTAGATGAGCATCCTTGCTTAAAATTATTTGACAAAACCTACTTCTTTAAAAAGATATTAAAAAATTTTCATCAAGATAAATGAATTCAATCAATTATGAATCCGTCTCAAATTCAGGTCACGGTCGCTTCCCAATTTACCTATAACCCCCCTTTAACCGCCTTAACCGCAAAAAAAATTTTAATCAAACCGAACTTAGGGTATCCGGTTTCACCTCCCGTTACGGTTAGTGTTCCGGTGCTTAGAACAATATTGGAAACTTTACGACAGGTTAACCCCCAAGCAGAAATTTTGATTGTTGAGGGGGTTTGTTCTCCTGTGTCCCTGGGTGAGATTATTTCTCGCAATGGGGTTGATCAACTTTTAGGGAAAAATATCAAAATTTTGGACGCCGATACGTTACCGTTGAAGGAATATCCGAATTTGTCCCCGAAACCTGTCCGGTTTAAGTCGATGGTCGCGCCCGCATTGTTACAAGAAGTGGACTGTCGCATCAGTATTGGGGCGCTCAAACGAACTCACCTCAAAGGAGAACCGTTAATTTCTGCATCCTTAAAAAATTTATATGGCTTATTTCCCAGAAGTCATTATAAAGCCAGAAGCCCCCATTCACGGGGACAGTTACATCGTCCGTCTGTTCCTTTAGTCTTACAGGATGTTTATTTTTGTATTGGACATTTATTTGATGGCGCTGTTGTGGATGGAAATTATAAATTCATTAGTCCTGACTGGAAACCAGATCGAGGTCAAGCAATAGAACTGGGAAAAATTGTTTGGGGAAATGATTTAATTGCCGTTGATCGAGAAGCTTGTCGGATAGCAGGAGAAGCCATTCCCAGTTATTTAGATGCGATTGAAGAGTTAAGAAAAACCTATCACGGATTTGACGGATGACGCGGATTAACACGGATTAATTCTCTAATCATGATCGCAATCTTAGCAACCATCGATGATTAATCATCCGTGCCATCCGTGTCATCTGTCAAAATCCGTGATTAAACGACCCGATTTTGCCGAATACAGTCTGCATACCAATTAAAACTGGCTTTAGGAATGCGAGTTTGACTCGGATAATCAACATAAATTAAACCAAACCGACGATCATAACCCCAAGCCCATTCAAAGTTATCCATTAAACTCCAAACAAAATAACCTTTTAACGGATATCCTTCTGCAATGGCTCGATGAGCGGATTTAAAATACTGTCGTAAATACATAATTCGATCCGTATCAAGCACTTCTCCTTGACTATTTACTTGATCTTGGGCGGCACAACCACTTTCTGTAATGAATAGGGGTAAATTCTTTTGACCTAATGTTTCATGAATATGACGCACTCCCCAATAAATTGACTCCGGTAAAATATGCAACCAAGGCATATTCATGCGGGGATAACCTGGGGGTAATCCTAAAAATTCATATCCTAAACGATTATTCGCGGCTCTAACATAAGTGCCTGTATAAATATTTAATCCCAATTGATCTAACGGTTGATGAATAATTTCTAAATCACTGGGTTGAATATCTGGGGCTTCTGATCCTAATAATTCTAATAAAATCGGACTATAGGAACCTGTTAACGCGGGAAAAATAATCCCGCCATTTTGTCCGCAGGTATGAAAGGCAATTCGAGCGGCTAAAATATGTTCAGGGGTTTCCGCAATGGGAACCGTGACGGCACAATTATCGACTAAAGAAACAGTGCAAGGAACCGGAGAAGCGGCTCGGATTGCTAATACGCCTAAACCATGGGCTAATAAGGCATGATGGGAGGTTTGCCAAATCTCTTTGGGGCGGGAAACAAGGGTTCCGGGTGCGTGAGGAGGAAGGGTATTAATGCCATATCCAAGATGAGTAAAACAAGGGATTTCATTAATCGTCATCCAGTTAGTAATGCGATCGCCTAATTGGCTTACCACAACCGTTACATAATCGGCAAAATCTTGAGCTATTTCTCGACTCCGCCAAGACCCATATAAATCTTCTAAAGCTTGGGGACTATCCCAATGAAATAACGTAGCGTGGGGGGTAATTCCTGCTTTTAATAATTGATCCACTAACCGTTTATAAAAATCAATTCCGGCTTGATTAACTGTTCCTCTCCCATCGGGAATAATTCTCGGCCAAGCAATACTAAATCGATAGTGTTTAATTCCTAATTTAACCAGATATTGAATATCGGTTTCAAAGCGATGATAATGATCGCAAGCGATCGCCCCTGTATCTCCATTTAAAACTCGTCCTGGTGTCCCACTGAATGTATCCCATACACTCGGTTTCCGACCCCCCTCATCAATAGCCCCTTCGATCTGATAAGATGCGGTAGCTGCTCCCCAGATAAACTCATCGGGAAATTGATAACTAACCATGAAGGATGCTCCTAAACCCAATCATTTTACTGTGACTTAAAAGGGTTCTAATGTCTAGAGTTCTTAGATTTAATTGGAAAATTTTTATAATTCTTTACCGATCTTTTACCGGGAGGATTGAATATTCTTTCAGCAAATTACAGACTATGTTAAAATAAAAAATGCGGATAGCACTATGAAGCTACCTAATTTTTTATGTCTGTAAATAGGGGGAATCCTTACTTAATCAATCTTAATTTCTGTATGAGTGAACAATTACTTTGGAAGAAAAAAATGAGCAAAAAACTCAAAATCCTTCGTCAACTTCTGATTTTAGTTTTAGGATTAGTTTTTTTATTAGAAATAACACCCGTTTGGGCAGCTAATTCGCTACCAGAACCCAATGATAGGGGAGATTATGCGACTAAATCCGATCACCTTTATTGGCAAGTGGTTGATCCTGATCCGAATGGGTTAAATTGTCGGATGGGAGAAGCACCCATTGAAGCGATTTGGAGTCCTGACAATCCTGGGTTTCCAGCCATTGGTTCTTGGCCTGTTGCCACCACATTAAAACCAGACGAAGTTTTCAAAGCGCAACTCAGTTATAGTGGATTTGTTGCCACTTTTGATGATCAATTACAACCTTGGATTTTTATTAAGAAAAAACAAGATGGAACTCCGGCTAATTGTTTTGTTAGAGCGAATCAAAGCTTAATTAAACCCATTGAAGAACCAGCCCAAAACGTTGTTGAAAAGCCTATTGAAACGGTAGAACAACCTCCTGAAACTGTTGAAAGTGTTCCTGAAACTACGTTTGAAGACCCTGAAATATTTGTTGATCTTTAAAAATCAGTAATCAGTAATCCGTAAACGGATTACTGATTACTGATTACTGATTTGTAATAATAATTGCCAATCTTGAATTAATTCTTTAGACCACATCCAATTTTTTGAGAGTTCTTCAGGTTGAAAAGCCGTTGGATTTTCGCTTCTAACTTTTTCACTAAATTTAACCGCTTTACTTAACATAAATTCTTTCTTTTCATTGGGTAAAGTTTGAGCAAATTTTCGCCACACTAACCCCAATCCTGCGTAAGCCGTGAGTTCATTATTTTGATTCAAAGTAACTTGAGACGTTTGAATTTGAGAGGTTTCTTTTTGAGGCTTTCCAACAAAAGTGGGTTCTTCCTGTTCTAAAACTTGACTCCAGAGTTGATAAGCATTTTCTAACTTTCCTTCAGTATAATAAGCAAAGGCTAAGGCATTTTTATATTCAAGGGATTGAGGATCTTGTTTAACGGCTTTTTCCCAATACCGTCGCACATCATCAATTTTATATTCTATACTTCCCGCTTTAATAGATTGCCAAATTAAACGACCATTCAAAAAATTGATCACCGCTTGATCTCGATCTTCAATAGGTACGGTGGCTAAAGCAGCCTTTGCTTGTTGTAAAGCCCCTCGATTTAATAATTCTGTCGTTGCTTCTGCGGCGACTAAAAGGTTTCTTTGCTGAAACTGGTCAAGAGCAATTCCTAAAATAGCTTCGGTTTTCGTCTGCTCTAAAGTAATCGGTTGATTTTCCGTCACTTGAACAAGATTTGGCGTAGGAGTTGATTCCACATTGTTCTCAACCCGACTTTGTAATAACCAAATTCCTAACCCCAGATGCACTAAAATGACAGCCGAGAAAATCCATAACCATTGTCTAAATTGAGCCGAAATTGCAGATATTACCCCCCCGGGAACTAACGGTTTAGGTTCAGCAGAAACGGGCGGGGAAGAAGGGGGGAATCCAGAAGGAAATTCTGGTGTGTCTTGACCCGGAAGGGTTTCTGCTGGGGGTACAGATTTAGACTGATTGATCTCCCTGAAAGCATCACCGATAAAATCATGTTCATTCACATCATTATTCAAGTCATCTTCATAGATGATATCATCTAAAAAATCTTCAACTTCATCATCATTCATGAGATTCCAGTCAGGTAAAGCGGGGGTAGGAGGAGGAGATTTTGAGTTCAAT
>JBMDYE010000372.1:0-2646 GCA_048595135.1 Planktothrix sp.
AATTTGCGTATTTCCAGTTGTCCTCTTTAACTAATTTAATAAAGGTAAAACTTCCCCCGGTTGAAATTAAGCCATAGCAAGGTTTTTCAGGATGAGGATTAGCTATCATATAGGTTAAGATTTGAGCGAGTCCTGCTTCTAAAGAAAGTTCGGCTCTTTTGGATTCAATCACCATCACCCAAAATTGCTCCTGTAAAACAAGGGTATCGAGGCTACCTTTAATAACAGTGTTTTGATTCTCAACTAAAATTTCTACAGATTTTTCAGTTTTTAAGTCAAACGGGCATAAGTAAAATTCTCCTATAAATAAAAGGGGAGAAACAATAGTCAGATTGATCGGTTTTTCAAGTAAGGGCGGTTTTTTGATTAAATTAAAGTAACCTGCTTTTACTCGGTCTAAAAGCTGTTTCTGCCAATCGGTAATTTCTGGTAAATTTTCTTGCCACTCTTTAAAAAACTCTTCCGATTCAACAAACTGAACTTGGAAGAGTTTTTCCAGTTCAGAAAGAGTCATATTTTTAGCTTGTAAAATTTGAGTCATAATAATTTATTGATATAGAGTTAAACTGCGATGTTTCTACTTAAAACGCTTGCTCAATAGCTCGATGTGCTAATTCAATTTGTTCGACTGCATCCAGATAAGCTAACGTTGCTGCATCCCAGGATAATCGTTTTTGCATTCGGTTTAAGATCATTTTTCCAAACTCATGGACAGTATCGAACTGTTGCAATCTCAGAATTCGCTCTGCAACTTGGCAAAAATGCGAGGAAGGATTTTCAATCACTTCGACATCGGATAAAAGCAGTGATACAATCTCGCTTCCCATATCAACCTTGAGGGTCATTCCTACGGCTGTAATTCGACCCCAAAATCCATTCCATTTCCGTTGAGGAATTCTCTCTTTCGGTACCAAAGGAATTTTAATCATCACCCAAGTTCCAATGGCGAGAGTGCATTCTTGTTGAGTGGTTTTAATCTCACCTGCTTTGTCTGTTAGGGATTGATTTTCTGCGGAAGTTGGGAATTGCGAATCGGATTCTGCCTTCATATCAATGGGATCAAAACTTGTCTGCGCTTTGAGCAAAATTTTAGCTTGTTTGGGGGTTTTTGCGGAACCTGTGGCGATCGCATCAAGAATCATTTTCCGTTTCTCCTCTGGTATCTTCACCAACTGATACCCCGCATCAATACTTTGCTGATTCATCATCTCCAGCCAAACCTCTGCCAGTTTGGGTTCGACGGTGTGGAGCAAATCCGCCGCTTGAATCGCTACACGCCCTTTCCGGTAAGTTCTGCCACAGCCTAACCCCACAATCGCTGCCACAATATTCTCAGTCAGTTGCATTTGTTTTCCATTCAAATTCAGATTGAACTTTCCCAATGGAAAATTTTCCATTGAAGGATGTTGAGGGTTCTGAGATGAAACTGTACTTTCTGAGTCGCAAGTGCATGGCGTAGCTTGAAGAGCATAATGATTTCTGAGTTTGCGGGCGAGGGGTTCTACAATCATCCCTTCCCGAATTTTCTGCAACGTTGTCTGTTGTCGCTGACGGTTTTCTGCAATCAAGACGAATAGTTCCTCGTCCTCGCTTTCAAAGTGACAGACTTGAACCGGAGCTTTTTCCCACCCCAACGCCAGCAAGGTTCGCCAACGCCGATGACCACTAATAATTGTCCCATCGGTTTTGATCAGTAAAGGACGGACATAACCTTTAAGGGCGATCGCCTCCATCAAATCTGTCAGATTCTCGTTGCGACCGTAAATCGCCTCATTGCGGGGATGGGGCTTGAGGTGATTAAGCGGAACGTACTCAATCACATTACAGCTTTGGAGCGATCGCGTTTGGCTTGTATTCATAGTTATCGCCCTGACGTTGATCTGGGGATTGAGGCTTGCTGTCAGTATCCCCTTAAGATAGCATAATAATCATACGTTTCATAAAGATCATACTTTTAGGTGAATGAGGGGGATGTCGCGAAAATGCCTCAGAAAGTGCAATATAGTAACAGAGGATTTGCAAGGAGGATGCAATGGCAAGAAAACGAATTACCTTATCTTTAGATGAAGATTTGCTGGAACGAATCAAACAAGCGGCGCAAAAAGATGACCGAAAAATCAGTAATGAGGTGGAGAGAATTTTGATCAAGCACTATCCACCGGAGCAGAATTTTGCTCAATCCGTTTCCAGTTGATGTTTAATCAATCAACTTTCAAGTTCTATTAAATTTGATATTAATAAAAAAATAATCCCAGAGTTTTGTTAATTCTTAGCTAACAAAAACCTGAGATTGGTAAAGGAAATATTAATCATTTAAACGATTTAGCTGCTGTTTTAACAGGCTTCTTTGCGAAAAGTTGGGTAATTGCCAGAATAGAAGACAGCAGCAAGTTTCGTTTTCCTTGTTTTAAAGCTATTTCTAAATCCAATAACAGAGACACAGCTTTTACTAAAGATTGCAAAGGAATCATTTGCACCTCTTGTTTAAGAAAGTAGACTCGTTTAGAATTAGCAATTTTGCAAATCTTGGCAATTTCAGCATCAGATTTAATCCCCTTAACAATTGTTGCTTTAACCCACAGCCAAGTTCTAAATTGGGTAATAAGCGTGGCGCAAATCGCAACAGGAAACGTTTCTTTTGTCAAG
>JBMDYE010000373.1:0-1543 GCA_048595135.1 Planktothrix sp.
TCAAATGCCCACAAAACAGACGCTTCTGGTTGGTGAGAGAGGCGAGTATATCCATAGGCTAGATGTAAAACAGGTAAGTCTTGAATAATTGTAACTTGATTAATTCCTAAGCTCTTCCGCATTAAATCCCCTGCGGCTTGTAAATTAGTGCAGAAAGGAGAGTTAATTTTGCCTAAATCTTTGACCGTATCATCAAGGGTTTTACGGTCTAAATCCATGATCACTGCATAGTCACTCAGTTGTTCTCGAAGTGTGCGAGCATTTTCCTGCGCTGTTGTTAAGTTTTCTCTGCGATCGCGCGTTTCTCTCTCTGCTTTAGCATCCCCTAAAAGTTGTTTTGTGCTTTGAGAAAGTTGGTTTAGGCTTTTTCTTAAATCCGCAACAATCGGGCCACCTGCATCACTCTCCTGAACTTGTTTTCTATTCGCTAAAATATTCTTGATTGTTGCTTCATCTAACCCGCTCTTTTGGAAGGTTCTAATTAATTGCTCTAACTCCTTTTGGTCTGCCTGTGTTCCTTGACCCAAAACTCGAATTATTTCTGTGATTTCACAAATATTTTTACCTTGGCTATTAAAATAAATTAAATGGATTGCTAAAAGAGTAGAAAGCGATTCTTCATAAGCTAAAAACTTCTCAACATTTGGAGTAGGATTAATTCGAGAAATAGAATGAATAACCTGAAGTTTCTTGTCAGAAACATTAGTTAATGTCATCATTGGACTTGGTGGTTTCCCCGTTTTTTCCTCTACAGAATTAGCTACATCAGGGCGCTTCATAATTGATTGCTTTGCTAGAGGAAGAGCTATTGTTTCTGCGTGATTACAGCCCTCCACCTTACACCGCCAACGTTTTTGATAACCTCTTTCTAAGACTAAATATTCTAAACCATGATCAGAACAAACCCTGGGGATTAATTGAACCATTGTGCCATCAGCATGAGCAAACACAAACGGTATTTCATTCAGGGTAGAATGACCGCAGCGATGGCAAGGAGTATCAGGATCTGCTCTCCATTGCTTCATGTAACGAATTGCTCCACATTTAGCACATTCACGAACCTTTAATTTTCTCCCCTTAACTGATTGAGTCGTCACAAAAACACATTCTGCTGTGTACCGTCGGAAAGCATCCATCTGAGCATCTAAATGCTTCCACCGGGTTAATTCTTGCCTTATAGTATCTGGTAAATTTCTACCTAAATCATTTACTTTGCGTGCAATATGTTCACTAATTTCTATTGTCCCGATGGGAATTGTCGCAACACTCCCTGGTTCAAAGCGGTGTAAAATTTGCCCTTTAGAACGAGTATAGGCTTGTTGGTTCATAGACTCTCCTAGTCAAAATTAATTAATAACCTGTAATTTCAATCCCTGCATCGACATCCCGCAAAGATAATAGTAAGCGAAAATCATCAGAGATATCATTTTTGGTGAGAGCACTTGTTATTTGATTAGATTCGTTAGGGTTTTGCACAACGCGCTCAATTTGAGATATCAAAGCATTTTCTACCTTGCTTAAGGGTATTTGAAAAACCTCGCCT
>JBMDYE010000374.1:0-1988 GCA_048595135.1 Planktothrix sp.
ACCCGAAAAACAACAACAGCTTCTCCAATTATTAAAGGAATTTAACTCGTTTTCATCGGATAATGACCCTTACGGGGAACGGGATTTTGTGACTTTAGAGTTAGATGGCGATCGCTACTTTTTCAAAATTGATTATTTTGAGAAATCTGCTTGGCTTAAAGGGGAAGAAATTGGTGCTGACACTCCTGAAGATGTTAATACCACTTGGAGAGTTGGAACTTTAATGGAGAGCAACGAGTATTAATTCTTACAACAAGCTGTGCTTAGAGAGTTGAAATGGAAAATTTTCCATTCCCTCCCCATAACGGGGACTAAGAGGGACAAGTTGAGAGAAATTTTATGCATGTCCCTCGCACAATTCCATTCTATGGAACCGTTGATGAAGCTTTAATCCACTGTGCTTACAACCGAGTCAAAAATTTTCTGGAAGCTGGGCCAGAACATCCTGAAAAATATGATGCCTTAGCTTATTTGGAAGTCGCTTCAACCTTAGCGACGGCTCGAAAACATTTAGTGAATTCGATTTTTTGGCAGCGAACCAGCTACGAAACTCGTCTTCAGATTTCTCTGCAACTCGATTGTTTGACCGAACAAATTCAGAAGAATATTGAACAGTTTGGAATCCACTGGAACCAGTATATTGAAACCTTAGATTGCCAACCTGTAGAAGTCATTGAACTGCCAGATTATATCGAGCCGAACAATCCTGAACAAGTGCAACGCTATCAATCCATTACATTAGGGGAGTTGAGCCACTCAATGTATAATCTTCAAGAATTGACCAAGACTTTTAGCCATCAGATTCTCCCTAAAACTATACAACAAAGCAAGCCCACCCCAACCTACCAACAAAAGAATTTGTTTGAGCAATCCTAGCCAAATAATTCTTGAGGAGGGATCGCAAATTTGGAAACATCTACACCCGCCGCCGGACGAGCATAAGTTGCTTGATTACAAATGGCTAAAATCTGTTCTTCATCTCGGATTAAAGCTGGTGTAAATTGGTCACGTTGCTGCCGTAAATCTTCCAACGTTATCTTTAATTGTTCTGGTTGTTTTCCTTGCTGATAATTGCGATAATAAATTTCCTCGGCACATTTTTTAACAGCATTGCCAATTTCAGCAGGGGTACAAAGCCGATAATCCCGTAACAAAATTCGCCACTCCTCATCTGTCCAAGGAGATTGAGATCCCTGGCGGAACTCTGGGAAATACTTTTGCAAATGCAGGTTAAAAATTTCATACATTGCCCCTTCATGGGGTAAATCCACAAAGAAAATATCATCAAAGCGACGAATTAATTCTGGAGGTAACATCCCTAATCGATTAACCGTAGCTACCATATAAATCGGCTGTTGTACTTCCTGCATCCAAGTCAACAACTTCCCCGACAGACGCCTTGAAACTCCACCATCCGCATTAGAATTCCAACCTGCAAACCCTTTATCAAAATCATCCCAATACAAAATTGTTGGGCTTAAAGCTTGAGCTAATTCTAACAACTCTCGCAGTGCTAAATCCGGCTTGGGGGAACCAATAATTGCACCCCAATCAGCAGCTAATAAAGGCACTTCCATCTTCTTTGCAGCTAACTTAGCGCTCAAACTTTTCCCAGTACCAGGTGGCCCCCAAAGAATCATTCCTTTGGGAAATTTAAGCCCATATTTCTCGGCTTCTGGATTCAGTAAGGAAGCCACTTTTGAGAGGAACTCGTCTAACAGTTCTAACCCTCCGGCTTGGACAACATCTGGTTCAGAAATTAACTCTAACCCTCGCCCTTGTAATTTGTTAACTTTGTAGTTGAGTACCCAATCAGCTATCTCCTCAAAACGGTTAGTCAAGGCTAGACTTTGTTGTAAAATCAACTCAATTTCTCCTTGCGCCAATCCCAAACAAGCTCGCACTAAACTTTCTTGAATAGCCGGATTTTTTTTCCCCTGCATCGGGGTAGAGTCACGGCAAAATGAAGCCACCTTCTGTTGTACCCA
>JBMDYE010000375.1:0-1816 GCA_048595135.1 Planktothrix sp.
AGCGGCACCAATGCTCTCTAAATAAAGCTGATTTTCAGGATTTAATTCTAATCCGATTTTCTCAAATAATGCTAACTGTTCAGATACAGTTAACCCGCTTAAGACCTGACAATAAAAAAAATTCTTATACCGTTGGGGTAGTGAATTGGGTAAATCTTGAGAAGTGAGAATAATTCGGCTAGTACAAGAATCTAAAGCCAGAAAACCTTCAAAAAATTTTTCCCACCATTGATCTTTAAAATCAGTCCATCCTTCTTCTTCATTCCCGTGTAATATATTTTCCAACGAATCAACAATAATCAGATAACTATTGTTTTTTAAAGATTGGAGTAACTGAGTCAGTAATTGTTTAGGGTGTTTAGGTTCTTCTCCACTGATCAATTTACCCCATTTTTCTAACCATCGAGTTGCAACACTCACAAAATCGCAAGCTTGTTGGTCGGTTTCAAAATTTTCTTGTTGAAACTTTGCCAAATCTTTGTATAACCCATTTTCTTGTAACTCTACAACCAAGCGTTCTGCTAAAGCCGTTTTTCCAATTCCCGACATCCCTAACAACACTAACAACCGACAGGAACTTTGGATTTTTTCGCTGAGTTCAGTTACTAATTCTTCTCGACCAACCCACATATTATCATAAGCAAACCATTCTAACTGATCAGGGGTTTTAGTTGATAAACTATCATCTATCATATCTTGCCAATTTTGCACACCAACAGCCTCACAAATGTTCATAAATGTATCTTGATTAATTGGTTCCTGCCTCCAAAACCGCTTTAATGTAGCAACAGAAGTTTGAGCATCAGAAGTCCAACATCCCGCCTGTTTAATCCATCCCTTCTTTATTCTTGCTGAATCAATAATTTCTCGACCTTTTTTAGAAAGTCTTACGCTTGCAGCCATAGAAATTCTTGCCTCGATCAACACCTATTTAATCTTTATAACTCATCCTCTCTATTTTGTTGGCTCAGTTTTGGCTCAGTTTTTGGTTCAAGCCTGAACTGAGACAAAAATGGAACTGAAATAGAGACATCAAACCTTTTGATTTCAGACATGATAGACATTAGCAAGCAAAACTTAATTTCTCAGTTGCTTGTTTTGTTAACGCTGTATGAGGATTAAAACTATGAAATCTCAACAATATGAACAACTCGAACTGCCTTTTATGCAAGAAATGAACCCTTTTAACCAAATGCAAAACGTGATTCAAAATCTGCTGAATTTGACTTGGAATACTGTACTCGCCAACTTAACCAAACCTGGAACTAAAGAACTAATGCGACAACATGGTAAATTGATTGCTATTCAGAATGGAGAAGCTTGGATTAAAATTTCTTCTCCTCCACTGTTGCGACTCGCGCAGAATAAAGTTAAAGAACTAGAATTAGCTTTTCAACAAGCTTTTGGTGTTTCGATTAAAGTTCATTTACAAATTTAGGTATCCTCTCGCATCGGTGAAGTTACCAGAAAGGCGGTTATTCCAGCAATACAACCCCAACGTATAAGGTTAACTGTAAAGATGGAATTGTGATGGGCAAAGCCCATCCTACGGAAAACCGCGTTTCTGGCAACTTGACAAACTTAAATTGATTGTTTTACTATATTACTAGATAATCATTTAATAAATAAAACAACTACAAGCGGATTTTTAATGATTAAATCCGTCACATTTCCTATTGTGATTAATTACAAAAACAATGAATTTTAGAATTTTATTCATCAGTAAACACTGGATTAACTGGGTTATTCCTAAACTTAAATTAGGAATAATTTGCTTAGTTTTAATTGCATTAGGATTCAACTTATTTTTCGTTAA
>JBMDYE010000376.1:0-5438 GCA_048595135.1 Planktothrix sp.
TGCTGCTGTGGTAGCTAAAGTGACGGTGGGTACTGAACTATCAATGGCAATATTCTTAGCACCTGCTAAGGAGGATGGGGTTCCAGTGGAGGGTAAAGTCAATACCGCATTGTTCCCGGCTGAGTCTTTAAGGGTTCCAGCAGCTAGGGTTAGGGCGATCGCATCCAAATCATCGGAACTGTGACCTACTGCTACGGTGTAGTTAAACGTGAGGGTGTTCGTCCCACTCCCCGTGCTATAGGTGGCTTTACCACCCGAATTTAAGGTTAATTCTGGGCTACCCATAACATTAACCGCTTGATCAAAGGTAACGGTAATGGGGATAACTGTCCCGACTGTGTAACTACCATCGCTCAAGGTAGAATTCAGGCTAGTAATGGTGGGAGCCGTCGTATCAATGACGATATTCTGATTAGCTCCCAGGGAGGAAGAAGCACCAGCAGACGGTAAGGTGAGTGCTGCATCATTCCCGACGACATCTTGAATTGTTCCACCTGTGAGTGTTAACGCGATCGCTTCTAAGTCACTCGCACTCTCTCCCGCCGCGACGGTGTAGTTAAACGTCAGGTTATTCGTGCTATGACCTGAAACATATTCAGCCGTACCCCCACTATTTAAGGTCAGTTGCGGGGTTCCTGTGACGTTGACGGCTTCGCTGAAACTGACGGTGATGGGGATGACTTGACCGACGGTGTAGTCACCATTACCGAGAGATGAACTGATGTTGGTAACTGTAGCTGCGGTTTTATCGAGGGTATAAATCTGGCTGCTGGTGTTGCCATTACCCGTACCTGTTCCCCCCAAGGGAACACTGAGGCTATTGATAATACTGTCGTTATCGGTCAGATTTAACTGAACAGTTCCATCCCCTGTTCCTGTATTAACGGTAACGGCGTAGCTGGTACCAGACCCCGTAACACTGGTAATAGCCGCATCAGCAATACTACCGGCAGCTAAACTAAAGTCACTGGCATCTACACCTGTGACCGTTTCGCTAAAAGTGACGGTGTAGTTAACGGTGCTAGCGTTGCTGGGGTCAGCATCGGTACGGGTGAAACTGGTAACGGTGGGGATGGTGTTATCGTAGCTCACCTGGTTATCGGTACTGGTGCTGGCAACAGAAGAATTACCTGCGGCGTCGCTGACAGCACCAGCATTAACGGACGCGGTTACAGTTCCCGGGTTAGTCATGCCTGTAACAGCAACATGATAAGTTTTGCCATCTCCATCCCCAGAGGTGACAGTGGCAGTGGTCGCCCCAGCAGTGCCTCCTAATGTGATATCGCTACCGTCAAAACCTGTAACGGGTTCGGAGAAAACGACAGCAAAATTAACCGTTGAACCCGCTGTGGGGTCAGATTGTCCGGCATCTTGGTTAATCGTGACCGTTGGGGCTGTGGTATCCTCGGTTTTAAAGTTCCAAGCGGTTGCGTCTGCTATACCTGCATAGTTGTTGCCTGTTAAGTCTTGAATTGCCCCATCAGGAATTTCAAGGTAGTATTCGGTGTTTTGCTCTAAGTCAGATGTGGGGTTAATAGTAACAGTAGAACCACTGATGGTGACATTAGTAAAGTTCACATCAATGGTTTCCACAATCGAGTTGTCACTGAGTTTCTTAATAACAATATTGCCTATCCCTTTTCTGACCGGTTCACTCAGTTCTAGTACCAAGTTGGAGGAAACGGCGACACTGAGTTGATTATCAGTCGGGGTAAAGCTTGTGACCGTTGGGTCTGCATCAATACCTGTTGCCCCTAGAAAAGCAAGATATCCTGTAGTCGTTGTCTTTTCAACGGCAATATTGGTTACGGTCTTGGAGGGATTGGGATTAACGAATTGTAGACCAAACAGGGCAGGAGCGTTTGCATCTTGGAAAGTACCCGTTGTGCTAGCCCGATCCATATTGTCAATTAGATAGTACAAGGAGGCACTTTCAACAATGTTATTGTACCAATCTGGAACCGTTGCCCCACTGGTTGTGGCCGTCGTACCATCGCTGTAAGTGAAAATTAAGCGGATATTACTGCTTCCCTCCGTTGACATTGCTGCTATATGTACTTCTGAATAAGCCGCCTCCGGTACTAAGAAGTTAAATGTGCCTATAGAAGCCAACAGACGAATGTTGTTGCCGTTATCTGTATTGTCGTATTGAAGGTCGATGTTGGGATGGTAGCCATTGGCAGCAAAAACGCCGTTGTCCAGTAAGCCCACACCTCCGGCTTGGGACAATGAAGCAAAGGATTGGGTGATGAGGGCATTATTGGTCACGTCGAGTTGACTTTGAATGGTGTCTGTGGTGTTGCCCGTGTAGTTGACAATTCCATCAATATCGAAGACAGACGAGACATCAAAATGTACCTCTTTTAAAACACCGTTGTAAGATGCCAACGTCGTTGAGTTAAAGGGGAGAGGAGTTTGAATTTGTCCTGTGCTAAACTCCAGAGTCCAATCTCCACCGAGGGCTTGATTCCCTGTTAGGTTGGTCGAGGCTGCTATTTTTGCCCCACTCAATTGACTTAACGCTTGTACAAATGCCCGACCGATTTTACCTGCGGCGACGCAGCACCCATACAACAAAATATCGGCTTCTTCAGAAAGTGATCTACTCCATTGCTGAATCTGCCGACTAAAACCATCTAAACTATTTTGATTGACCCGATCAGAACCCAGTTGTAGCGTGCCTGAGTCCCCATGAGAAACAATATGAATTGCTGCAATATTAAACTGATCTTTTAAGGCTTCTGTGATTTGGTCTACGCCACTCCGGTTTTGATCTAAAATAATAATTTCTGTGTGAGGAGTAATTCCTTGAATCAGGCTTTGATAATGGTCAATAGAGGCATCTACGAAGATAATTTGAGTGTTCATATTCATGACAGTCTGAGATTGATTCAGGCTGGGTAGATTAAGGGTTATATAGATGGTTTTCCCTGAATTCTTGCAGAACAATTTATGCCGTGTTGCTCAACACGCGCAATAAACTTTAGTGATCATTAGAGATCTCAGTTTCTATTCGCTTTTTCTAACTGTTGGGTCAGTTTGTGATCAAAACCGGTTTCTAGAATCAGCGTTTAACTTCACTTGTGGCAAATTTCTTCCGAACCAAAGCTAGGGACTGTCTGTGATCAATGGGTGCTGCGTTACCTCTTGTGCTTATGGGGTAGCACAGAATATATTGCTCAAGATTTTTAGCCGATAAGGATTGATAGACTTTTGGTTTGTTGGCAAATTTGCCTTTTTTAGCGAATTTTGTATCTATCTTTAGACATACTTATCGTAACGGACAATGAAACTTACTGTCAAGCTTTACAACGAGAAAATTTTTTTCTTAATAATACATTTTAGTGATTTTATTATTTGTTTATAATTTCTAAAATTTAGAATAAAATACCTAAAATTGATTTAAATAGCTATATTATTTATTATCTTTTCATAAAATAATTTAATTTATTGTATTTTTTAAATATCGTTGCTTACTCTTATTAAATGTATAAATATTATCACCTGTAACCTGGACTACTCGTGAGTCTCATCGAGAAAAGCGATGAGTAAAAAATCATGCTAGTGGCAAGATATACTGGGGTAGCTTGGATTTTGAATTGGAAAAAACACGAGGTTATTTAAGTGAACTTAAAGAAACAAAAACAGGTTGACAGAGAGGCTAAAACCTTTTGTAATGGATAGTTTCCCACCTCTAAGTTTGCCCATCATCTCACAGGAGAAATGATTTGAGTTTTACCGTATTCCTACTGAATAACAATGCTTTGAAATAGAGGTTGATGATCTAACGAGCCAGCTAACCCGCTAAAAGTCCTATCTGAAGCAGAAAATCATGATTAGCTTGTTAAGCTTCTGGACGAACTCTCCTTTACAATTCTTAATGATTATTACTTAATTCAATTTCACCTCTTCGGCGATTTTGATTAAGATTTCTTCAGGTTTAATTTTAGGGAGTTTAATATAAAAGGTTGTGCCTTGTCCTGAAGTTGATTCAAAGGAAATTTGACCCCCATGAGCATCAATAATTGATTTAGCAATAGCCGTTCCTAACCCAGTTCCGCTGCGTTTTCCGTAGGTAACAAAGGCATCAAATAAATGTTCTCGAATGGTTTCAGGAATCCCAGGGCCATTATCTGCGATCGCAATTTCCACCCATTCCCCAGTTTCTTGAGCCGTGACTTGAATGATTCCACCGGGTTTTCCAAAAGCTTCTACCGCATTCCCAATAATATTTTGAAACACCCGAAGTATTTTATTTTCATCCACAGACACTTGTAAATCATCGGGTGCTTTTACGAAAAAGTTGACTTGAGTGGATTGAAAATAAACACAATTTAGTCGTTCAAAACGCTCTAGCATTTTAACAACGGAAACTGATTCTCGATAAAGAACTGCACTCCCTTTCGTAAATTCTAACACTTCTTCAGCCATGGCTAACATCCGTTGAATTTGCAGGGAAATTAAATCACACCATTCTTGAGTTTCTTCATCGGGATGCAGTTCTTTTAGCATCGCACTCGATAACTGAATTCCGGTAAAAGGGCTTTTAAAGTCATGCAAAATTGTATTCACCATTTCGCCGACTAATTCCATTTTTTCTTTTCGCGCTAATTGATTGGCATATTGGCGGGTGGTAACGCGCAGATGTTGAATAATATAACTGAATAAATTCAGAATAACTTTTCCTTCGGTATGGCTTAAAATTTCCATTAAATCAGGACGGGAAATTTTAGCTAATTTTACCTCTCCTGAAGTGATCGCCCTGGCACTTCGGGGTTGTCCATCTAAAACCCCAAATTCCCCAAAAAAGTCATCGGCTTGAGCGACAGCAACGGTTTGATATTGAATTAAAGTAATCTGTTTTTTAAACTCAACTTTTCCTTCTAAAACTAAGTATAAAAAATTTGGTTCTTCTCCTTCTTCAAAAATAATCGTTTGGTCTGGAACCTGCTCAATAATTGCCAGTTCACAAAGTTGTTGAGCTTCAGGACGTTCAAAATAACGAATAAAGCGATGGGAGAGTAAATCCATTGAAAGCCACCTATTTTTATAACTGGATAATCTGGTTTTTTCTGATAACGTTAATAGCTTTAGGAGTCAGGATTCAGGAGAATTAAGAATTAACAGGGCACAGGGAACAGCAGGCTTTACAGTCGAACACATCACCAGTTAGAAGAAAGAAGAAGAAAAGAATTTTCCCTCTGTCCCCTTGTCCCCTTGTCCCCTTGTCCCCTTGTCCCCCTGCTGCCCCCGCTCTCCTTGTCCCCGAAGGGCAAGTGAACGGTTTGAATTGTGACGAAAAAGGGGAATCACGTCCGTGAAAATCTTAAGAAATCCTGATAAATTTTTTCAGTTCCTGACTAGGTTAGAGTAAACTAGAGTTCGTTGCTACTGAATATTCCGCTCTGAACATCATTTTAAATCATGGGGTGGGGTCA
>JBMDYE010000377.1:0-5913 GCA_048595135.1 Planktothrix sp.
GGCTTAGAAAGTGGAATTTTAATGGTGATGACTCAAGCAGCAGTTCGCACCCTCCAAGAAATTCAAGAAAGTGATTCGGTACAATTTTTAAATGCACTGAACCGCACGATCTATCATAACGTTCAGCGCATGAATTCAGAGAAAAATCTGACTTTAGCGATTTTAAATTATGCCGAAGGCAAGATTAAAATTAGCGGTCAACATGAAGAGGTATTGGTGATTCGTTCCGGGGGAATCTTAGAACGAATTGATACAATAGACTTAGGATTACCCCTCGGTTTAGAAGAAGATATTGCTGATTTTATTTCTCACACCTTGATTGAGTTAAAAACAGGGGATGGTGTTGTACTTTATACGGATGGGATTACAGAAGCCCAGAATCGACAAAGACAACAATATGGTCTACAACGACTTTGTAAGGTGGTCAGCCAGAATTGGCAGGGAGAAGCAGAAGCTATCAAACAATCGGTGATTGAGGATCTGTTCCTGTTTATGGGTGAACAAAAACAAATTGATGATGTTACCCTGTTAGTCTTGAAGAAGAACTAAGTTAATCCACCGACTCTTTGCATTTAAAATAACATCACACCCATGTCTATTAATGTCTCTAAACCTCCCCGTTTATCTCCTCCGAAAGTTTCTCTCCGCACTCTACTGATTGTTCCCTTTGTCCTGCAACTTTTTGCAGTCGTTGGACTGGTGGGGTGGCTATCCTATGAGAATGGTCGTAAAGCTGTCAATCATTTAGCCACTAAACTTCAGGATGAGTTAGGCGCACGCGTTCGTCATGAATTAAATGAGTATTTGGCAACTCCTATCCAAGTGAATGAAATGAATCGTCAGGCGATTCAGTTAGGAATATTAAATGTTCAAGATCTCGATAATCTGCGTCGTCATTTTTGGAAACAAATGCAGGTTTATCCAACTCTGGGTTATCTGAATTTTGGCACGACTGGAAACTTATTTCTAGGGGTGGGTCGAGAAGATGACGGGATGTTATATCTAGAATTAATGAAAGAAAAAGATAAAGGTCGTTATCAACGTTACAATTTAGATAATCAAGGAAACCCAACAACGATTATCACCCGTGAAGATTATCTTTATAAAGAAGATGCCTGGTATAGTAATGCAGTTAAAGCCAATCAACCGACTTGGAGTTCTATTTATCAGTGGGGCGATCGCCCAGAAGTTATTTCCATTTCTTCTAGCTATCCCCTTTTTAATAATAAAAAAGAGCTAATCGGTGTGATTGGGATTGATTTAATCTTATCACAAATTAGTCATTTTTTAAAAAGTTTGCAGGTGAGCCCTTCCATTAAAATTTTTATTATGGAGCGGAATGGATTAATTGTTGCCAGTTCTAGTCATGAAAGCCCTTATGTTAAGGTCGATGGACAAGCAAAACGATTAAAAGCCTCCGAAAGCCGTGATCCTTTAATTCAAACCACCACAAAACAACTCATTCAGCAGTTTGGTCGTTTAGATGCCATTCAGACCCCACAACATTTTAATTTTAAATCTGAGCAAGAGATGATCTTTGCAAAGGTAATTCCTTGGCAGGATAAATTAGGATTAAATTGGCTAATTGTCATGGCAATTCCTGAGTCAGATTTTATGGCGGAAATTCATGCCAATACCCAGCGAACGATTCTACTATCAATTGTCGCTTTAGCGATCGCCACTGGAGTTGGAATTGTGATTGCCCGTGCCATTACCCAACCGATTTTTCAAGTCAATAAAGCCTCTCAAAACATGGCTCAGGGTCAATTAAATCAACAAGTGGAAGCTCCAGAAATTATTGAACTTGAAGAATTAGCAACCTCTTTTAACCGGATGGCAGAGCAACTACAAGAAGCCTTTGAAACCTTAGAAGAAAAAGTCCAAAACCGCACCGCAGAATTAGCGGTTGCCAATGCAGAAATTTCTGAACTCAATCAGAAACTAAAAGCCGAAAATTACCGCATGAGCAGCGAACTGGATATTTTACAAAAAATGCAACAGTTAATTCTGCCTCGACCGGAAGAACTAGCCGCCATTCAAGAATTAGATATTGCGGGATATATGCAGCCTGCCGATGAAATGGGAGGAGATTATTATGATGTTTTAGAAACCAATGGCATTGTCACCATTGGGATTGGAGATGTGACCGGACATGGGTTAGAAAGTGGAATTTTAATGGTCATGACTCAAGCTGCGGTTAGAATTCTCAGTGAAATTCAAGAAGATAATCCGATTCGCTTTTTAAATACGCTAAATGCTACTATTTATGGCAATGTCCAACGGATGAATTCTGACAAAAATCTCACCTTAGCTATTTTAAATTATGCCCAAGGGAAACTGACGATTAGTGGACAGCATGAAGAAACATTGATTGTTCGGTTTGGGGGAGAAGTGGAACGAATTAGTACAATGGATTTAGGGTTACCCTTGGGATTAGATGAAGATATTTCTAAGTTTATTTCTAATACTTTGATTGACTTAAATCCAGGGGATGGGATCGTTCTCTACACGGATGGGATTACAGAAGCCCATAATCACACAAAACAACAATATGGAGTAGAACGACTTTGTGATATTGTTAGCAGAAATTGGTTTAGAACGGCTGAAGAAATCAAAGATGCGGTCATTGAGGATGTTCATCAGTTTATGGGCAAACAAAAGCAATTTGATGATATTACCTTGTTAGTTTTGAAACAACGATAAGTGGTCAAGTTTAGCTGGCTTAAATCCAAGGATTAAAACGGCTCGATTGCAATCAGTACTCAATTTGAGTTAAACTGGGCTAAAGCTTAATCTCGCAGATCCAGTTAATCTGTTTATGAATCATCTATTATTCCCTTGAGGCAAATGACTAATGGTGAAAATATATGGAGAATTCTTACACCAATTCCCACCTGATCATGATTCGTTAGAATTAACGTTTACTCCCACGTCGCGTCCGATTCAAAAACGCTGGCGAAATAACCGTTTATCGGCCCATTTTGTCGCCGATTATTTTTCGACGTTTCTCCCGGCTGATGTGATTGAACCTGAGCAAGAAGCTCGAATTAAACAAAGTAAAGGAGCCGTAACTTATGTTGCTAATGAATTACTGGAAAATGCCATGAAGTTTAATTATGAAGAGGCAAACACTCAAATTAGATTTGGGATTCATTTTTTAGAAGAAGAGGAAGTCACAGCGGCAATTTTTACCACCAATAGTATTAGTCTAGAAGGCGCACAAAAGTTTGAATCTTTTATCCAAGAGTTATTGACGGAAGATCCGAATGAATTGTATATTCGTCAAGTTGAAAACAGTGCTGAGGACGAAAATAATGATGCTTCGGGTTTAGGATTATTAACCATGCTCAATGATTATCAAGCCAAGCTGGGTTGGAAATTTGAATGGTTGTCAGAACAACCTAAAATTATTTTAGTGACAACAATGGCTCAAGTTAAGGTGTAAAATGAAGTTATTTGTGCTGTTTCATTAGGGAATTTAATATGAGAATTCAAGAAATTAAAGGGGAAGACTTTACTATTCAATATGATCCAGAATCGATGACCATTCGTTTTAAAGGGGAACTGGGTTTAGGGGGACTCAAAGAATATGAACCCATTAAACATTTACTTGAAGAAGCAACAGCTACTGAAGCTACGACCATGACCCTAAATCTTAGAGAATTATCATTTTTAAATAGTTCGGGAATTAGTTTATTGTCTAAGTTCGTGATCGGATTGCGAAAAAAGCCGAATATTCAATTAATTATTTTAGGCTCAAAAGAAGTTGCTTGGCAAGGAAAATCCTTACAAAATTTACAAAAGTTTTTACCCACCTTACAACTAGAAATAGAATAAGACTTGTGTTAACTGATTCCCTTCTATTTTTCCTTAATACTTAAATGTCAGGGTTGAAATTAGCCAGATTATCTAAGTAAATTTTTAGACAAAATTCCTTGTTCCCACTAAATTAAGGGAGTTAGACTGAATAATGCCACTAAACCAAAGGAAAAAATTAGAATCCCAGACCCTTGATTAATCCATTTTAAGGCGCGATCGCCCATTTTAGCCCGAAATAAACTGACCCCACTCACTAAAATTAACCACCATAACGCCGACCCCAAAAATACCCCCAAAACCAAAATACCCCCATCCAAATAATGATGGGTATTCCCTAAACCTAATCCAGCAAAAATTGCAATAAAGGATAAAATCGTCATCGGATTCGTCAGGGTGAGAAAAAAAGTTGACCCATAAGCATTGGCAATTTTTCTCGATGTAATCGCCGCTTCTTTTGTCGGTTGTTCTCGGAAGGTTTTCCAACCGAGATAACAGAGAAAAATGCCGCCCATTAATTTTAAGACAATTTGTTGACTCACTAAAAGATTAGAAATAATCGTTAATCCAAAAGCCGCAATACAACCATAAACCCCATCCGCACTCGCCGCCCCTAAACCCGTCATTAATCCCACCCAATACCCTTGGGAAAAAGACCGACGAATACATAAAATCCCAATCGGGCCAACAGGTGCGGCAATTGATAATCCAATCAATAAACCTTTGGCTAAAAAATGAAGTTCCATCGGTTAAATCCTCTGTAAAATGGGTTTTGACCATCAAACCAATCTAATGTAGGATGGGCTATGCCCATCAATTCTCTATTGATTAATTGAAAAAAAGCGATCGCTATTAATTTTTCAGATCGAATTTTAATTCCACGATTGATTAATTGCAAAAAAGCGATCGCCGTTAATTTTTCAGGTGAGCAATTGGGTTGTGATGGGCAGAGCATCGTCCTACGATGTTGAAGGGAGAACATGATCTTATTAGATATTATTGAGATTGATCAGAAGTTAAAGGGAGAATCGTTGTTTCTTTAATTGTGGAAAGAACAACCGTTGTCCGCGTTCTTAAAATGCCCATAATCCCTTTAATTTCATCACTAATAATTCGCTCTAAATCACGGGTATTACGACAGCGAATTTTTAGCAAATAATCATCATCCCCCGTGATGTGGTGACACTCCATCACTTCCGGTAAATCTTTTATTTTCTGCACGAAATCACCCCGATATTGAGGATGTTGCAACGTCACCGCCACGAACGCCGTTAACCCACATCCCACTGCGTCTGGGTTGACTAAAGCGGCATAACCTTGAATCACCCCTCGTTCTTCCAGACGTCGCACCCGGTCAGCCGCCGCCGGGGCGGATAGTTGTAACAGTCCCGCCAGTTCCGACCAAGTAATTCGCCCTTGGGTCATGAGGTGCTGGAGAACCTTTAAATCAATGGCATCCACAATATTAAACCTTATTTTATTAGGCTAATAACTACTATAACATAGTATTTTAAAGTAATCTAGGCACAACAAGGCGATTTGAACAGGTCAGTCTCCCGTTTAAGTTAAGTTTTGTAAATAAACGTTACAAATCTCTACAAGGACGGTACAGTGTTCAGGGAAAAAGTCACTTAGAGATAAGAATTTTGAATTGTTATGAATCAGAATAATTCTTTAGTCTTAGCCACAGATTTAGATGGAACATTTTTAGGTGGTTCCCCACAGCAACGTCAGAATTTTTATGAATATTTAGAGGAGAAGCGCGATCGCCTCACCTTAATCTTTGTAACCGGACGAAATTTACAGTCAATTTTAAGTTTATATGAAGATAAAGAAATTAAAGTTCCTCAAGCCGATTATATCATTGGCGATGTCGGAACAACTGTTTATCACGGAAGAACCTTAGAACCTATTTCTGAAGTGCAAAATTGGATTGCTAAAATTTGGAATAATGCCAGCGAACCCGTTAAAATCTTATTAGCAAATGACCCCGGATTAAGCTTACAACCCATTAATACCTTGTATCGGGTTTCTTATTTTTATAATCCTAAAGAATTACAATCTAGAACCGTTGAAAAAATTAAAAAAGCTGGGTTT
>JBMDYE010000378.1:0-19180 GCA_048595135.1 Planktothrix sp.
ATCGCTTAGAAACCGATTTCTAGGCAGGGTTGTTTCATTTTCCCCGTAAATTTGTTTGACCTCTCCCCCTAACCCCCTCTCCTACAAGGAGAGGGGGGAAGAATTTCTAATATGAAAGATCAAAAGTTATTAATTACTCCCCCTTCCGAATAAAAACATTCTTCCTTTTCCCTCTCCTTGTAGGAGAGGGCAGGGAGAGGTGGAGAGGGCAGGGAGAGGTGGAGAGGGCAGGGAGAGGTTGTTGGGGGTTGGGGGGTTAGGTCATAAGTTTTTGGGGAAAATATGAAACAGCCCTGGGGGAAACCCCGCCCTTACTTCGGGGGGAAATACAGTTGTCAAAAATCTAACTCATTATTCTCAATTTACGTCTGCCACCTCTAGTAAACTGATTAAATCATCAAGATTAATTCGCATATCTAATCGTCCAGAATGGTTCAAACTTGTCTCTGGATTTTCTACCAGTTCCCCAATTAAATAGTAATGTTCTAACTGGCAAACATTGCTAATAATTCGGTAACAAGGAGGGACATAACTCGGCGCGAACAATTCAATAATTTTTGTCCCTGGTTGACAAAACACAATATTCGATAACCCAGCACCATGTGGCGCCACCACAACGGATGCAGTCGCCATTAATTCCGCTTGTTCAGCGAAGGTTAAAGATTCCAAAACCACCGTTTCAAAATTCAAGGCTTTTAACCGTTGAATCAATTCTTCTTGGTTGACCACATTTCGAGAACCTGCCTTTTCTCGACTAATAAAGATGCGTCGATGGGGAGTCACTGAACGCAATTCTTCGGAAAGAAATTGTTGCTTCAAAAACTGACAAATCCATTCAGGAGTTGCTGATTGATTTTGGAACAAGTTCGGTGCAGGAACAATTAATTTTTTAGCTTGAATATGAGGTTGATAAATACTTTCAATAATTTTTTCACGCGGAATTCCTAACCGTTCTAATGTTTCTTTTTGATACGGAAAACGCGTGTTATTAAACACAAAATAATCAATACTTTCTAAAGCAATTCCACTTTTTGCAATTAAATGAAGTCCCGGTAAAACATCATACATCCAATGGAAAAACGCTTCCCCCCAACGAACAGTTAAAAAGGCAACGGTTCCATTAATATGATGAACGGGAGGTAATTTACGTGACCCTAATACTAATTCCGCACATCCCGTTGAAATATCTGTGAGTAATTCATTTTTGGCTGTAAAGACCGCACTGGTGGCTAAATCTCCCCACACTCTACCGTTATTTAACGTCACCAAAAATCCATTCCGTGTTCCAGCTTGGCTATAAATAAAAGAAGGGTGAAATTGGGAAACAGTTCGGGAGGGATTTAAGGGAATTTCACTAGCCGGATAAACGGAAATATAGTTGACATCTGAACAAAAATCCGACGTAATTAATTGTTCTGGGGAAATCAAACAATACCGTTCTAAAATGTATTCAGGTAAGTCTTTATAATTATAACATTTTAACGCGTCTTCAGCTTTCCCTTGAACTTGTAGAATTTCAGCAATATTTTCATAGACTTTGATTAAATCTGGTTGAATTTGCAAGGCTTCCATTAGATAAGCTAGAGCTTGATCATATTCTTTTTTCTGTAACCAAGTCTCTCCTAATTTTGCATAATAATCCGCGATGGTTGCATTGATTTTAATAGCATTTTGATAAGCTAGAATAGCATCATCCCATTGCCCTTGCACTTTGTAAAAATTCCCAATATGATAATAGAGTTTATGGGCTTTTGGATGAATTTGTAAACTTTTGCGACACAGAGAAATTGCCATTGGGATCTGTTTCACTTCGACTAATTTCTCTGTAAATTCATCGAGCAACCATAAATTATTAATGTTGAGTTCAACGGCTTGCAAGTAAGTGTTAAGAGCCTCTTCCCATTGTTGAACTTCGGAGTAAACTTTAGCCAGTTTAGGATAGAGCCAATCAACATTCGGTTCTAATTCAATGGCTTGACGATAAACTTTAATTGCCTGTCTCCATTGTTGCTTTTCGCTGAGGGCATCCCCCATTTCATAATGCAACCAATAGGCATCAGGATTAATAGCAATAGCTTGGCGATACCAACTCACTGCTTCTTCAATATCGCCCGTTTGAAAACGAATTTTACCAAGTTTATAATAAGAGCCAAAAAATTTGGGATTGAGGGAAATAGCTTGGCAATAAGCTACAACGGCTTCTTCCCATTTTTCTTGTTCAGATAAGGCATTCCCCAATTGATGATATGTCCAAGAAAAATCCGGTTGTAATTCAATAGCTTTTTGATAACAAGCGATCGCTTCCTCAAATCGTTTAACTTGAACTAAAGCATCCCCTAAACTCTGATGAAAATGGTTCAGTTCAGAATTGAGTTCAATCGCTTTCTGATAAGCAGAAATCGCTTCTTCCCATTGTTGTTGGCGGTTGAGGGCTTCCCCTAACCAATAATGAATTAAAGCCCAAGTGGGATAAGTATTTACCCCTTGAGAAAATAAGTTAATGGCAAAATCAACTTTGCCTTTTTCAATTAAGCTTTTCCCAAAGTCTAAATAATCTTGAGGGGTAACAAACTTCGGTTCTAACATTAAGGCTTGATACCAAGAATCAGTTGCCTCCTCCGGCTGATTCAATTGTATCCAAACCGTGTACAAATTTCGGTAAATAACGGGTTGATTCGGTTGAAAATGAAGTGACGTTTGATAAGCTTGTAGCGCCTCTCGCCATTGTTGTTGCTGAAAATAAATACTGCCTAAATTGGCATGAACTTCTGCCCAGTCCGGTTTCAGTTCTAATGCTCTCTCATACCAAGATTTTGCCTCCTCCAGTTCTCCTTGTAGTTGTCTGGCTAACCCCATTGTGCTGTGCGCCAACAGAAAGTCGGGTTGCAGTTTCAAGGCTTCCTGACAAGCTGCAACGGCTTTCTCAAACTGCTTTTGCGCCAAGTAGCGAGTCGCTTGTTTGTGTAAGTCAAACGGGGTTTTTTCCGGTGTTTCAGACACTTGCATGATCAACGTTGAAGATAGGACATCAACAAAATAGACGTTTTTGCTTTCAGATAGTTTATCAGAAGGCAGGAGGCAGGAGGCAGGAGGCAGAAGGCAGGAGGCAGAAGGCAGGAGGCAGGAGGCAGGAGGCAGGAGGCAGAAGGCAGGAGGCAGAAGGCAGAAGGCAGAAGGCAGGAGGCAGAAGGCAGGAGGCAGAAAAAATAGCAAGAGTGCCTATTGCCTATTGCCCATTGCCTATTGCCCATTGCCTATTGCCTATTGCCCATTGCCTATTGCCCATTGCCTATTGCCTCCTGCCTTCTGATTGTAAACAAATGTTAAGAAAATTTAATTAAAAAATGTTGCGGATAGTTGATTTAGTTGTTACATTGTGCTTGGAGGGTCGTTCAAGTCAATGCTCATCTTGAGGAGAGGTTTGATCCATGTTGTACGCTACTGTAACCGTCTTAGCCAGGATTTGCGGGAAGATTAACCCTGGTGTCTGATGTACTCAACGATCACCCAAGGATTTTTGTATGAATCATTTGATGGCTCTACATTCAGTTTCAATCAGGTCTGATTGCTAAAGATTGTTTTCATTCAAGTCTCAATCGAGGAATCTCGGTGAATTTAAAAGAATATTCAGAGCAGATACAGTCAAATTTTGTACTGTATTCTGTCTGAAATTGCACCGAATTCCTCCTCAACAGGAGGTTTTTGACCATGAATATTCAAGGAAAAATTGCTCTAATTACGGGAGCTTCTCGTGGCATTGGTCGGGCAATTGCCTTAGAATTTGCCAAACACCAAATTAAACGCTTAATTTTAGTTGCCAGAGATCGCCAACGGTTAGCCGAATTAGCAACAGAATTAGAAGCGATGGGAGTAGAGGTGGTGACCTTAGCGTTAGACTTAACCCAACCCGTAGAAGTGAATATTGCGATCGCACAAGTTTGGCGCTCAAAAGGCCCCATCGATATCTTAATTAACTGTGCCGGAGTGGCTCACCAGACCCCATTTTTGCAATCCAAATTCCCGCAAGTTCAAGAAGAAATCTCCCTGAATTTAATTGGGTTATATACGATTACCCATGTTATTGCCCGACGGATGGCAACCCGCCAACAAGGCACTATTATTAATGTGTCGAGTTTAATGGGGAAAATTGCCGCCCCCACCATGTCTACCTATTCCGCAACCAAATTTGCCATTTTAGGATTTACTGAAGCACTGCGACGAGAACTCGCAGAACACAATATCCGAGTGTTAGCATTATTGCCCACTTTAACGGATACGGATATGACGCGCAGCTTGCAATTATTCCGTTGGGTTGTTCCCATGACACCCGAACAAGTTGCCCAAGTTTTAGTGAGTGGGTTGCGAAAAGATGCCCCCGAAATTTTAGTGGGATGGCAAAGCCATTTAGCCGTTTGGTGTAATCGAATTGCCCCCGCCTTAATGGAAAAAATTCTCTTATTAGCGGCTCCCGTCACGCCTAAAAATTCCCGCAAATCTTATCGCAGATTAGAACAAGCTGAAGCAACCTTCCATTAGCTGAAAACTGGATCTCTCCTTCTCTAATTGTAGGGGCGAGGAAACCTCGCCCTTACCGACTTAATACTTGATACAGTAAATTCCTATCTCTATCGTTTCAAAAACTGTTAATTCAGAGATTATCGGCAATTTTGGGTTTAAAGCCCCGTCCTTCTAGGACGGCTTTTTATTCCAAATTAGTGTGCAATAGAAAAAAATTTAGAAAAACAATGAAAGCTAGACATCGGTTCAGATGCTATCCAACACCTTCCCAAAAGTTGGCATTAGCCAAATTATTTGGATGTGTTCGCGTTGTGTGGAACGATAGTCTGGCTTTTTGCATTTCCGAGTACAAAGGGGGGAAAAAGAAGCCCAAGAATGCAGAACTTCAAAAACAATTTATAACTCAAGCCAAGAAATTAGAAGAACGTTCATGGTTGTCTGGAGTGTCCTCTGTTCCCCTGCAACAAAGCTTAAATGATTTAGAACAAGCGTACTCAAACTTCTTCTCATCCTGTAAAGGAAAGAGAAAAGGTCAGCCAGTTAAACCCCCAAAATTTAAGAAGCGGAAATCAAAGCAATCTGCAAGATTCACAAAAACTGGATTTTCCATTAAAGGGGATAAAGTTTATCTTGCCAAGGTGGGTAATCTTAAAGTAATTTGGTCAAGGGAACTCTCCTGTGAACCCAGTTCGGTCACGATCATTAAGGATAGTGCTGACCGTTATTTCCTGAGTTTTGTTGTAGAAACTCAACCCGAAATCTTGCCCCAATCTGATAATTCAGTGGGGATTGATCTCGGAATCACAACATTTGCTACATTAAGTAATGGGCAAAAAATAGAAGCTCCTAAACCCCTTAAAAGCAGGATTCAGAAGCTTCGTAAATTTTCTCAACAGTTATCTCGGAAAACTAAAGGATCAAAACGTCGTGAAAAAGCGAGACATCGACTAGCTAAACTTCACGCTAAAATTTCCGATACCCGTATCGATTTCCTACATAAGTTGTCTACCCAGATTATTCGTGAGAACCAAACAATAGTCTTGGAAGATCTTCATGTGTCAGGACTGATTAAAAACCGGAAATTATCAAGAGCTATTTCGGATTTAGGATGGAGGACGTTTAGAACTTTCCTAGAAGCCAAATCCGAAAAATATAGTAGGGATTTCCGAGTTATTGACAGATGGATTCCCACTTCTCAAATTTGCTCTTGCTGCGGTTTCCGAGGAGGTAAAAAAGAGTTAAATATTAGAGAGTGGATTTGTTTAAATTGCGGTACTTCTCATGATAGAGATGGAAATGCCGCAGTCAATATTTTAGTCGCCGGAGGGCATTCGGAGACTTGAAACGAACGTGGAGGAAGTGTCAGACTATCCCAGGATAGCAACATCCAGAGAAGCGTTAACCCGACAGAATTTAAGCAGCTATCAATTTTTGATCTACTTAAATAGATGGAATCCCCCTCGTTCTAAGAGGAGGCGGATGTCAATTAAGAAGACTTTACATCTTTTGCAGGGATTTTAGCCCCCAGCTTACGCAATCCAGGTTAAATTAAGCAATAGACCTTAATCTAAGTCAACATCTGAGCTACCCTATCGAGATAGCTGAACCTTTTGGAGAATCACATCCTATGCCTAGATCACAACGTAACGATAACTTTATTGACAAAAGCTTTACCGTCATGGCAGATATGATCCTCAAAATGCTGCCGACGAATCAAAAAGCCAAAGAAGCCTTCGCCTATTATCGGGATGGAATGTCTGCTCAAGCCGATGGAGAATATGCAGAAGCCTTAGACAACTATTACGAAGCGCTGAAACTTGAAGAAGATCCCTATGATCGCAGTTATGTTCTTTACAATATCGCTTTGATTCATGCCAGTAATGGCGAACATGATAAAGCGTTAGAGTATTATCATCAAGCCCTTGACTTAAACCCCCGAATGCCTCAAGCGTTAAATAATATTGCGGTGATTTTCCATTATCGAGGCGAACGGGCAAAAGAAGCGGGAGATGAAGACACAGCCGAACAAGAATTTCGTCAAGCGGCTGAATATTGGACGCGAGCGATTCGTCTGGCTCCTAATAACTATATTGAAGCTCAAAACTGGCTCAAGACAACGGGACGAAGCAATATTGATGTTTATTTTTAATTCATGACTCTGACAATAATTCATGAATTTTAAATCTTTCTAATCAATTTTTACCTCTTCTAATTTTTGTTTTTTATCATGATGATTGATCGCCAACAAGTTCAGAAAGTTGCTCATTTAGCTCGATTAGAGTTAACGCCAGAAGAAGAAGAAAAATTTACCACTCAATTGAGTGGAATTTTAGAATATTTTGAGCAATTAAAAGAACTGGACACCACAAAAGTTGCTCCCATGACACGGGCTATTGAAGTTAGTAATATCACCCGTGCTGACCAGTTAGAACCTTATCCTCATCGGGACGCTATTCTTACCAACGCCCCCGAACAAGAAGGCGACTACTTCAAAGTCCCTAAAATTCTGAATGAACAGTAAGACGAATTAAGAATTAAGAATTAAGAATTAAGAATGGGCAATGGGCAATGGGCAATGGGCAATAGGCAATAGAGAATTAAGTATAAATTCCTTCCCCTGCTCCCTCCGCTCCCTCCGCTCCCCCTGCTCCCTCCGCTCCCTCCGCTCCCCCTGCCTTCTGCCCTCTGCCTCCTGCCTCCTGCCTCCTGCCCTCTGCCTCCTGCCTTCTGCCTTCTGCCTCCTGCCTCCTGCCTTCTGTCTTCTGAAAGAAATATTACATAGTTTAAAGTTTTATCGCCTTATGTATCTTGCTCGGCAAAGACTGCGATATTGTGATGCAATATATGGGATGATTCCGCTCATATAAAAGCTGGATTTCAAACCTGCATACAATGCAGAACTTGTAACATTTTGAGATCTATTGGAGAAATCATTCAATGTCCCATTCAGTCAAAATTTACGATACCTGTATCGGTTGCACCCAATGCGTTCGGGCTTGCCCCACTGACGTTCTAGAGATGGTTCCCTGGGACGGTTGCAAAGCGGCTCAGATCGCATCTTCCCCCCGTACACAAGATTGTGTCGGTTGCAAACGCTGTGAAACCGCCTGTCCCACAGACTTCCTGAGTATTCGGGTCTATCTGAGTGCGGCTGAAACAACTCGCAGTATGGGTCTGGCTTACTAAACCTCAACCCGAAAGCGAAGATTCAAATTCAACTGTTTTGGGAGTTTACGATTACTCCAAATTCAGAATTAAAAAGCGAGAGGCAGAAAGCCTTTACAGTCACCAGTAGAGACGCGCCATGGCGCGTCTCTACAATTCTTTCCCTGCTTCCCTTTCCCTTCCCCTAACGGCTAAGTCAGGGCGAATAATTTTTCAACGAGGGGTTGGGTCGAAACGACGTGGTTATTTAAACCGATTTGTTTCGGGTCGATGCCGAGGGCTAGACAGATTAACTGGGGTAAATGTAGAACGGGTAAACCCAAGGGACGTCCGATCACTTTTTCCACTTCCGGTTGACGAGAATCTAAATTCAGATGACATAACGGACAGGGCGTAACGAGACAATCTGCCCCTTGGTCAATGGCTTCTTGAATGTGTTTACCTGCCATTTGAAACGATGCTTCCGTGGCATAACTGGATAACGGCCAGCCACAACATTGAGTCCGACCTCGATAATAAACCGGATTTGCCCCAATTGCTCTAAACAGATTTTCCATTGATTCCGGTTGGTAGGGATCATCAAAAGGCAGATGAGTTTGGGCGCGTAACAAATAACAGCCATAAAACGCCGCACAGTTTAACCCCGATAGTTTGCGCGTAACCCGACGTTCTAATTCTGCTAACCCATAATCCCCTACTAACGCCCAAAGCAGGTGTTTAACTTCCGTTGTGCCTTTGTAGGGAGAACAGTTTTGTTGAGTGAGTAACCCGTTAATTTTCTCAACATAGGCGGGATCAGTTTGCTGAAATTCTTTTAACCGTTCATCGACATGACCGATAACCCCCTGACACGTGCTGCAATGGGTTAATAAAGGTAAATTTAGTTCTTCTGCTAAGGCAATATTACGGGCATTCACCGTATCTTCCAGAAGCCGAGAATCTTCCTTGAAGGTTCCTGAACCGCAACAGGAGGCTTTTTTTAATTCAATCAGTTCAATACCGAGAGTTTGGGTGAGGACTTGCGTAGATTGATAGAGTTCCCGACAGGCGCCTTGAGCCACACAGCCCGGAAAATAAGCATATCTCAAAGATGACATAGGAATGACGTTCTCCTCATGACGGTTGGGGCATTTCGACCCTCATTCCATCATCTCTTGCTTTCAGGGTTCTAGGGGCAATTAAGAATTAAAAATTAAGAATTAAGAAGCTAGACTTTAGGGTTACTGATTTTTATTATCTGAGCGAATGTTTAAAATGGGAAATATAACCTCCACTTAGGTTTTTGTTTGGACAAGAATGTTCAAATTTGTTTACCTTCTCCCTACCCGTGAATTGCCATGAGGATTTCTGGAAAAGCGACCCCCACCGGAACCGAAAACTATCGACAACGCCATCAGCCAAATTGTGTGTCCACCCATTTTCGCACGGCTAACGATTGGGTGGTGAGTTCGTTAGGCATTGGGACTTATTTGGGAGGGGCTGACTCCCAAACGGATGATTTGGTTATAGATGCGATTATCGAGTCCGTTCGCCAGGGAATTAACTTAATTGATACAGCAATTAATTATCGTTATATGCGGGCAGAACGGAGTGTCGGTGATGCGATCGCCGCTTTAATTCGGGATAAAGATATTTCTAGAGAAGAAGTGATTCTTTGTAGCAAAGCGGGTTTTATTCCCGACCCAGAACCAGTGAGTTGGTTTTATTCTCGATATATCGAAAATAGTCGATTTTCCATTGAATCCTCCGATTTAGTGTCCGATTGTCATTGTATACACCCGGAATATATTCAAGATCAACTGGAGCGGAGTTTAGATAATTTGGGTGTGGAAACGATTGATATTTATTATTTGCATAATCCAGAAACTCAATTATCAGAAATTCCCCAGGATATTTTTTACCATCGGTTAAAATTAGCGTTTGAAGTGTTAGAAAAGGCGGTTCAGCAAGGGAAAATTAGTGCTTATGGTTTAGCCACTTGGGATGGTTTCCGAGTCGCAGCAACGGAGCCTAATCATATTGATTTAGTGAAAGCAAAAGCGATCGCCCGTGAAGTGGCAGGAGACAGCCCGGATCATTTTAAATTTATCCAATTACCGATTAATGCGGCGATGGTGGAAGCCTTGGTGAAACCCACCCAACGGATTAAGATTAAATGGATGCCTGTTTTAGAGGTGGCTCATAAGTTAGGTTTATCAGTAATTTCTAGCTCGTCAATTCGTCAAACAAAAGCCATTGGTAAAATTCCAGTTCCCTTGCAAGGGGTACTCGAACAATTTAATTTAACTGCGACCCAACAAGCCCTCCAATTTACGCGATCTTGCCCCCATTTACTGACCGCTTTAGTCGGAATGAAAACCCCTGCTCATGTGGAGGAAAATTTAGCCCTAACTCGGATCAAACCCTTAGCAGCAAAATATTTTAAAGGGTTGACCCCTGTTTAGGGAGAAAACACTTGACAAAGTGACAAAAATATCCATTAAACAAAGAGAAGTAAAGTTTAGTTACAATCCGTGATTAAATATGATGTAGAATCACAAATTCTTAGTAATGGAGAGATGGGCTCTGACTGATTCTGTCCCCGATAACTTAGTTCCAACCTCCTCGACAGTTTGGCGTCCGCAGCTATCCATCGGCGTATTTGTACCCACGTCAGAGTTAGCACTGCGGATCATGTCTAACCTGCAAACTGATACCTACATCGCCGTTCAGATTCAGTCTGTTGAAGCATTTCTCAAATTCATTGCTGAAGAAAGACATCAACTCGATTGTTTAATTCTGGAGGAAACTTCAGAGTTACCGACATTGAGCGAATATCTTCAGGAGCAGTCGATTTCAGTTCCCGTCGTGATTGTCACAACCCAGCCCAACACGACGGAACCTTCAACTTCATTATCGACTTCAGCAGATTCGCTTCCCCCTGAACATCAGAACGTTGACCATCGCCCCTATTTGTACCAGTCCACAGAGGTTCGGCTGGGAACCCATCAATTAGATTTGATTACAGCCTATATTGACAAAGCCATCAGTCAGTTTATCACCCATGCGATTACCACCCGCTTAACGGAAGAACCCTCTAGTAGTGATATCCCAACGGAACTGACAAACTTTATCATTCGCCAACAACGGCGACTGGTGAGTAAACTCCATGAGCGATTGGGATACCTGGGTGTGTACTATAAAAGAAATCCCCAGAATTTCCTTCGCAATATGTCGCCAACCGAGCGGCAGGAATTTTTGGATCAACTGAAGATCAAATATCGCCAGATCGTCCTCAGCTATTTTTCAGCCCCTCAAAGCTTGAATAATAAGATTGATGAATATGTCAATCTGGCATTTTTTGCGGATGTCCCGGTTACTCGGATCGTGGAAATTCACATGGAGTTAATGGATAATTTTTCTAAACAGCTTAAATTAGAAGGAAGAAGCGAGGATGTCTTACTCGATTATCGGTTAACCTTGATTGATACGATCGCCCATCTGTGCGAGATGTACCGACGCTCAATTCCAAGAGATTCCTAGTGATCGCAGCTATGCAGGAGGCAGGAGGCAGCTATGCAGGAGGCAGGAGGCAGGAGGCAGGAGGCAGGAGGCAGCTATGCAGGAGGCAGAAGGTAGAAGGTAAAAGGTAGAAGGTAAAAGGTAAAAGGTAGAAGGTAGAAGGTAAAAAAATTAAAAACTAATTACTAATTACTGATGACTAATTACTGATGACTGATGACTGGTGACTGATGACTGATTACTGATGACTGATGACTGATTACTGATTACTGATGAGGAGAGCCATTCAAATCAACCAATACAATTAATTTCTATTCAACTGATCCGTAAATATTTATGAGTCCTCTTAAGAAAACCTATGTCCTAAAACTCTATGTGGCAGGAAATACACCGAACTCTGTACGAGCTTTAAAAACCCTTAAAGACATCTTAGAACAGGAATTTCAAGGAGTTTATGCGTTAAAAGTAATTGATGTTTTAAAGAATCCCCAATTAGCTGAGGAAGATAAAATTTTAGCAACGCCTACGTTGTCGAAAATTTTACCTCCGCCTGTGCGGAAAATTATCGGGGATTTATCCGATCGCGAGCGGGTGTTAATCGGATTAGATCTACTCTATGAAGAACTCATGGAGCAATGAGGCTTCAGTTTGTAGTATTGGATACAGCGAAAGGATCAGTTTAGAGAACGGATCAGGGGGAGTCATCCCCCAGCCAAAAATCAGTCAATCTGCTTGCAATTAAAGCTGACTATTGATAGCTGACCCCGATTTTGTGGTAAATGTAGCAAAAGCCAAAGAAGTTTTTAGCTTAGTGCTAGATTTTTAAGATAAAAATTATGAATGATAGTTCTCAGGAAAGCAAAAAAACTGCACGTAAACTGGTAGGGGTTCAAAAAATCCGTACCATGATAGAAGGATTTGATGATATTAGTCATGGGGGAATGCCTGTGGGACGAACCACCTTAATCAGTGGAACCTCTGGTACAGGAAAAACCTTGTTTGGCGTTCAGTTTCTTTACAATGGAATTACCTATTTTGATGAACCGGGAATTTTCGTCACTTTTGAAGAATCTCCAACGGATATTATCAAAAACGCTTCCAGTTTCGGATGGGATTTACAAGAATTAATCGATGAAGGAAAGCTATTTATTCTGGATGCGTCTCCCGACCCGGAAGGACAAGATATTGTCGGAAATTTCGATTTATCGGCATTAATTGAGCGAATTCAGTATGCCATTCGCAAATATAAAGCGAGAAGAGTCTCCATTGACTCCGTAACGGCCGTATTTCAACAATACGATGCCGCCGGGGTGGTGAGACGAGAAATTTTCCGCCTCGTGGCGCGACTTAAACAAGTGGGTGCGACCACGATTATGACGACGGAACGGGAAGCGGAATATGGCCCCGTGGCGCGGTTTGGTGTAGAAGAATTCGTTTCTGATAATGTCGTGATTCTCCGTAACGCTTTAGAGGGAGAACGGAGGCGTCGGACGGCAGAAATTTTGAAATTACGGGGGACAACCCACATGAAAGGGGAATATCCTTTTACCATTACAAATAATGGTATTAGTATTTTCCCCTTGGGTGCGATGCGACTAACACAACGTTCTTCAAATGCGCGGGTTTCTTCTGGGAACCAAACTTTGGATCAAATGTGCGGTGGCGGCTTCTTCAAAGATTCAATTATTCTAGCGACGGGTGCAACCGGAACTGGAAAAACCCTGTTAGTGAGTATTTTCTTGGAAAATGCTTGCAAAAATGGTCAACGAGCGATGTTATTTGCCTATGAAGAATCTCGCGCTCAGTTATTTAGAAATGCCAGTTCTTGGGGAATTGATTTTGAAGAAATGGAAAGCAAGGGATTATTAAAAATTCTTTGTAGCTATCCAGAATCAGCAGGTTTAGAGGATCATTTACAAATTATTAAATCAGAAATTTCTGAATTTCAACCTGCTAGAATTGCCATTGATTCGTTATCGGCGTTAGCGCGAGGGGTCAGTAATAATGCGTTCCGTCAGTTTGTAATTGGGGTGACGGGATATGCGAAACAAGAAGAAATTACGGGATTCTTTACGAATACAACGGATCAATTTATGGGGTCTCATTCAATTACCGATTCCCATATTTCTACAATTACAGACACAATTTTAATGCTGCAATACGTGGAAATTCGCGGGGAAATGTCCCGTGCAATTAACGTGTTCAAAATGCGGGGTTCTTGGCATGATAAGGGCATTCGAGAATACACTATTAGCGCTCAAGGGCCTCAAATTACTGATTCATTCCGTGAGTATGAACGGATTATTAGTGGTTCACCCACTCGAATTTCTGTGAATGAAAAGAGCGAATTATCTCGGATTATCCAAGGCGTTCAAGGAAAAGGCGAAGTCGATGATGAGTAGGAATTAAGAATTAAGAATTAAGAATTAAGAATTAAGAATTAAGAATCGCGTAGCGTCCTGAGCGGAGCGAAGGATCTGAATTAAGAATTAAGAATTAAGAAGCGCTCTTGGTAGCGTCAGTCGCGGAGCGTTGGCGTAGCCTGTGCGTATAGCGCTACGCGCTAGGCACTCTTGCAATAGTAAGGCTGTGAGTGGATTTGAAGATTTAGAAATGTCCTAACCTTTTTGCGTAGTGCTATAGCACTTAAGGATCACAATTAAGAGGCACTCTTGCAATAGGCACTCTTGCAATGGACAATAAGTATAAATTGCTCCCCCTGCTCCCTCCGCTCCCTCTGCTCCCTCTGCTCCCCCCGCTCTTTTAACTGGTGACTGGTGACTGGTGACTGAAAAGCTTCCCCTGTTCCCCTATCTAGAAATACACTAAATAAATCCAGAGAAAACCGATTAATATAATCATTGGAAATAGGGTTCTGCCGGATAACATTAGTAAACGATGTTGGGCTTCATCCTTGGTAAAGTGGTTATAATGTCCTAACGTTAGGATCAATAGTTCTAACCCTAATAACAAGTAGACAATATAAAAGGCATAGTCCAAAGCAACCACATAACCGACGCCATCGGGTAACGCTTGTAATAAGCTGAGATGGTAAAAGACAACGGCGAGTAACAAACCGCTTAAAGCTTCAACGGAGAGTTGATCAAACGGTAGAAATAATAACAAATAAGCCACGGCCACAAAAAACCAAAGGGGGAGTAAATTTTTAATACTAAAACTCAGTAAGTCCCGTTTAATGTCAATCACCGCATTGAACTGAGAGTATTCTAACCCTGAACTTGTGTTAATTAATCGGCGATAACCCAAAGTGGAATTATTAACTAAGGTATCCTGAAAAAACACAACTTTTTGAGGAATCCAAGAGCTAATTTCTTTAAAAACTTTTTTCTGCCACTGCTTCGATATTTTCTGCGTGTTTGCATCCCGCATCCCCACTAAATCAAGGGCATAAATAAGCTCATCTCTGGTTAGATCCGTGTGTCTAAATCTTACCGCTAAACGCTGATCATCAAACGGATAATCCTGAAAATCAAATTCTTCATGAAAATCTGCCTTTAAGCGATAAATTTTATAATTCACTCCATTTTCTTGCCCTTGTTCTATGGGGTCATCTAACGTTAGTTTTTCACCGGAATCTAAGCGACCAATTCCATAATTACTAAACTCAATTTTATCAGGAATAATGTTTCCTGTATATCTAAACCATAAATAAAAATCAACCACATAGGTTGAGGTTTTTTCATCTAAATAACTAACTTGATTAATATCCATCCCTACATAAACAATGTCAGTTTTTTTGAGATATTGCTGACCAATTTTGATAATATTTCCCTTCGTTAGTTGTTCCTGTAAATTAGAAATTAGCTTGAGATTGGGAATACTTTGAAGTTGGGTAAACGCTGAAACTAAAGTTCCTCGTTCAAAGAGTCCCACATTAATCGGAACAGTTGCCGTTCTCGTGTCATCGAAATAAAAACTTCTCGCCCCTCCTTGGACAGCCGTTTCTGGACGGTTCATCTGATCTAAACCCGCTTTTACTAAAGCTCGATCGGTTTTAATATCTTGACCTGTAAATGCTGTTTCGGGTAAATTCTGCTGTGTTAATAAAGCTCGATTAATAACTTCTCCAATCGAGTAAACAGCATCATAGTAAGAAACTGCCGACCAGCCAGGAGCCGTTCCATAAACTTGTTCAAAGGTTCTTTTAAATTCTTGGGTAAAATCGTTAGCAACATCATAAATAATTGGGACTGTCGCATAAAGATCATTCGTAAAAAAGCCTGGATCTTCTTTTTCTTCTGGAAAATCGCTAAACACTTGAGCATTGGCAACATCTCCTAAATCATCCCCACCAAATCGGGGGAAATTTAGATTGCGTTTTTTCAATTCTCGAAATAAGTTCGTGACTTGATCGCGATTGGTTGTGAACACAAGCGCGTCTGGATTGTTGCCGAGATCTTTAAATTCCTGTAATTGTTGGAGAATAATTTCATCGGTGGCTGGACTTTGGTTTTCAGGAAGCTGCCACTTGGCAATAATTTCTCCACCTAATTGTCTAAAATTGGCTTCAACGGTTTGACCTAAACCCAAACCATAAGCATCATAACCGTGAATAATAATAATTTTTGAATATCCTAGAACTTTTTTTAAATAATTGGCGATAAAAGTGCCTTGGAAACTATCGGAAAAAACAGTGCGAAAATACCATTCATTATTTTGAGTGACTGCATCGGCGGTGGCTGACCCACTAATAGCGGGGATACCAGCAGCTTGATAAATTTTCCCCGCCGCCAGGGAGGTGCTACTCGAATAATGTCCTAAAACCGCGATCGCTGGGGACTGCACAATCTTCTGAGCAACTTGTACAGCGATATCGGGTTCCCCTTGGTCGTCATAAACCTGTAACTTCAGTTGTTTGCCCTGAATGCCACCTTGTTTATTCGTTTGGTCAATATAAAGTTGTACGCCTTGAATCATAGACACTGCGGCGGTCTCTGTTGCTTTTCCGGCATTGCTCAGAGGTGCCACCATTGCCAGGGTAATTGTTTCTTGATTTTGCTTATTAAAAGTATCGATCAAGATAATGGTCATCACCACAAAGACTACTGTGGCAAACCAAAGGATAATTTTTTTACGAGGCATTTTGATCCGGTTAGCCTAAAACTGAAGATAGGAATCATTAATTTATGTACTATTTTACACCCTTACATAAAAATTACTAAAAACTGTTTAAAAAAGAGAATATTCCTTATTAAAGGACAAAAACCCGTCTTTTTAGTGATTGTTTAGGATCTTGGACTCAATGACAGAGCAATCCTCAATTAATTGTAAATTTTCAGATTCCTTCCTTCTTTCCGACTGGTTGCTGGAATACAGGAACGGCTTACGGTAGACTTCAATATATTTTGAGAGTTTCCCTTCATTAAAGGTTCAGTCCGCTTTTAATTTTATTTGAAACACTAATAATTATTTGTTACTGAGATTACAATTCAAAATCTTCTAAACATAAGTTTACATTTGATCTGTTTTCTCAGGTTATAGGGTATTATTCAGCCAGGAGTTAACTTAATCTCTTAACCTAGTCTTTAACCCAAAATTAACCCAGTTTTTGAACTAAGGATTCAATCAGGGATTTCCCAAATTTTCTAAGATTTTAGCTATTCATTCAGGAGCTATCTATGAGGGAAAATATCTCTAACTCTCAACCTTTGCCTTCAACATCTGATTCCGTGAGAGAAGATGAAGAAAAGGTCGGAAAATCTGAGAATTTGCTCGGAAATGTCTATTTTATTCGACATGGAGAAAGTACCAGCAACGAACGCAATATTTTTGCCGGAGTTCTGGATGTAGAACTCACATCCTTTGGAAGATTACAAGCGCGGCGCGCTGGGGCTGATATTAAGAAAAAAGGCATGAAGTTTGATGCGGTCTACGTTTCCCACATGAAACGGGCACGGCAAACCTGTGAAATCGCTTTAGCCGAAAGTCAAGCTCTTAAATCCTCTGATATTCCCATTCATATCGACCACCGCATTAGTGAAAAATCCTTTGGAATTTTTGCAGGTCGGAACTTAAATTTATTACGGTTAGCTTTAGGATATGAAGGCTTCGAGGAAATGTTACATTCCCATAATGAAGCCCCGCCCGCCGGAGAAAAAATTGCCCAAGTTTATGATCGGGCTGCCCGTTTTTATGAGGAAAAAGTTGTTCCCCATCTTGAACAGGGAGAAACGGTATTAGTCGTTTGTCACCAATATGTATTAGAGCCTTTAGCTCTTTATTTAAGCGGTTTACCGCCCAGCGCTTATAAACATTTGAAGCTTCCCAATGGTAAAGCCTTGAGTGGAATTGATTTGGTTAAGTTTCGGGATAAAGAAGCGGGTGGGAGTGCGGCACTGAGAAAAGAAATCAACGATTTGTCTATTATGTGGGCAATTTTGATTTATGCGGCGGCTTTCTTATTAGGAACTTTAGTCAGGGCGGTTAGTGCGTCTCCGGTTGGAATTCAATCCGATATTTTTCGAGCCATTATTGTTGCCTGTTTAGCAGCTTCAACGTTTTATACCTACTTAGATATTGACTTTGCCGCCAGTAAACGAAAGGTGACGCCAACGGTGCAATTGATCGTTTATGGCTGGATGATTGCCCGATGGGTAATTGGGCTATTTTTACTGTTTTCGGGTTTCTTATATCAAGGCTCCGGAGATTTGTATAAAGTCATGTGGGTACTATTTTGGATGGTTCCTCCGGCATTAACATCACCCGTTTTATCAGTGCTGTGGGGAGGAAATCTTTACCCAGCGGCGGTGTTATCCAGAACCTTATCGATTATTGCGCCTTTAGCATTAATTGGGACGTTTTCAATTGCGAAACAATTATCGATTAATTCTTCCAGTCTCACCTTCTTCTTTATTATTCTAATTTTGGGTTTAGCAATACCGGGAGCGATCGCTCAATTTTGGCGCGATAAATCTCCGGTAGAATCTAACCACCACAGCAAAAACTGGAAATTTATCGGGGTGTTAGCGGTTGCTTTAATGGCGTTAGTAACCGGATTTCAATTTACGCCAGGAACCTTAATTTCTGATTTATTTACCGCAGTTGATCCAACGCGATCACTCGCTTGTTTACAACAACTTGCCTTAGCAACATTAATCTTTGTTGCCATGCGGGTTTTAGCGGTACTAACCTCTGTCTTTTCTAAAGGCAAATTAATCAAAGCAGAAGCACAGGATGCTTATATTCTGTTAGTGAATCCGAACTTCTTCCTGTGGGCGGCGCTATTTTTGGGAGCGAGTGTAACGGCTAATCCAGAAACCGTCAGATATGCCATTTTCTGGGCTGCATTGGGATTCTTCTGTATCCCCTTAATTGAGCAAATTTTGTTTATGAATGCCTTTGGAAATGACATTTTGCGAGAAACATTGCGTTCATCCCGAATGGCAACGGAAGATGTTAAAAAGCTATTCCTTAAATTGGATACGGATGGTAGTAAAACCCTGGATCGTCCTGAGATTATGGAACTATTAGGATTAATCGAAGACATGACAACAGGAACCCGCAGTTCAGATGATGTCAGAAGTTATATCACTGATTATCTGTTCAATATTCTCGATGGCGATGGAAATGGCACTGTTGATTTACAGGAATTTGAAGATTACATCTCAACCTATGGGTTAGTTGCTAACTTGAACGTAGCCCCAGCCGCGATATCTGCAACTACAAAATAGTTCCCTCTAACAATCTAATCCATTTCTGCTCAAAGGTTGGGTGTCTCAGCGAGACTAACCCTGAGAAACGAAAAAACCCCGGTTTCTATAAGAAACCGGGGTTTTGGCTTGTACCGCACACAAATGCACATCACTATATCTGGCCCCAAACCGTCCCGACAAAGCCGTTGAAACAAAAAAACTGCCGACCTCTGAGATCAGCAGTAAGCATGGATATGCTCCTTTTTTATGTAGAATCCCAATTCTATAGACTAAAAAATACTTTTTTTGCTCCCTGTCAAGATAAATCTTTAACTTTTTCCTAA
>JBMDYE010000379.1:0-28102 GCA_048595135.1 Planktothrix sp.
CAATCTTGATTCTTCTACGGAGTTTATTAAAAATAAGTTGAATCATAATTATAATTTAGAAGAAACTTTTTCAGCCCCAAATATTCCTTTAGATAAGTTATCTAATGCCTTGTCTTCATGGGTATCTGTTAATCCTGATGAAAAGATTATTGTTTTAGAGGATGGAAGTATATGGAATGATGCTAAAGATGGTACAGTATTTACAAATCAACGGATTATTTGGAAAAAAAGTTTATCAGAAATCCATTCTATTAAGTATCAAGAATTATCTCGACTGCTTAATCAAGATTTATCTCAGCTTTTATCAAATGAAGAATCAAGGAAAGCCTTATCAAATCTAGAAGAATTAGCTGGGATAATTTCTTCTGAACCAGATAAAAATGATTGGGTAAAACTCTTAACAGAAATTAGTCAAATGTATCCTCAGCTTACTTAAGGTAAAAATAAATGGCAGGATTCATGAAAGATTGAGTAATATTAATTGAATCCTGCCCAATCTTTACCTCGATGCAATTAACTTTATTGATGTTTAACAATGTCATCTGTTTCAACTTCTGAAAATCCAAAAGCGATCGCAACGCCTCGCAGTCTTTGGCAAGATGCTTGGCGACGGTTTCGCCGAGATAAAATTGCGGTTTTGGGAAGCATAATCTTATTATTCATTACCCTAGCGGTTCTGATTGGCCCTGGGGTTTATTCCCTTCGTCCGACGGAGATTGATTTTGCGAATTCTCTCTCCCCTCCAAGCTGGAAACATCCCTTGGGAACCAATGATTTAGGACAGGATCAATTAGCGCGGTTGTTAGTGGGAGGACGCATTTCTTTAACGGTGGGAATTGCGGCGATGATAGTGGCGATTAGTTTAGGAACGTTTATCGGGGCAATGGCGGGATTTTATGGGGGAATTATTGATAGTTTATTAATGCAATTAACGGATTTATTTATTTCGTTGCCTCAGTTACCGTTATTATTATTAGTGATTTATTTATTTCGAGAACCCATTAAACAAATTGCAGGCGCGGAAACGGGTATTTTTATTTTAATTATTATTATTGTGGGTGCGTTGAATTGGATGTCGGTGGCACGATTAGTCAGAGCGAGTTTTTTAACGACGAAAGAACGAGATTTTATTACCGCAGCAAAGGCGATTGGCGCGCCTCCAAGTCGGTTAATTTGGGTGCATATTTTGCCCAATGTTTTGAGTCCGGTGATTGTGGCGGCAACCTTAGCGGTGGGAACGGCAATTATTACAGAATCAACCTTAAGTTTTTTAGGATTAGGGTTTCCGCCGGATGTTCCTACTTGGGGAAGAATGCTGTATGATGCACAAAATTATTTAGAAACTGCTCCTTATTTAGCCTTATTTCCAGGGACGGCTATTTTCTTAACGGTACTTAGTATTAATGCGGTGGGAGATGGGTTACGGGATGCGTTAGATCCCCAGGCTAAATAAAGCGAAATTGATTAAAAATTTAACGGTTCAGAGCAACCGGGTTTCAGAATCAAAATTTGGATGAGAAACCCGGTTTCTGTAACAGTTTTATTACGGTTGTAATAATTTAATCAGATCTAGCGTTTCTTGATACCACTGTTGATTTCCGTCCTTTTGATAGAGTTCAGCCGCCTTTTCTAAATCTTTAATGGCTTGGGGTAAATTATTTAATTTCTGGTAACAAAGACCTCGATTATAGTAAGCATCCGCAATGCTACTTGTCCCCCAATCTTCATTAATACCAATGGCAGTATTGTAATCGGCGATCGCTCCTGGATAATCTTTTAATTCATAACGCACCACACCCCGATTATAATACGGTAAAGAATAATTTGGGTTTAATTGAATCGCTTGATCATAATCCGCCTTTGCGGCATCATGCTTGCCTTGTTCATCGTAAATTTGACCCCGATTAACATAAGCATCTGCTAACAGCTTTGTTCCCCAATTATTATTAATGCGAATGGCTGAAGTGTAATCGGCTACTGCTGCTTGAGGATCATCTAACCGATAATGGATACGACCTCGATTATAATAGGGTAAAGAATAGTTGGGATCAAGCTTAATTGCTTCGCTATAGTCGGCGAGCGCTGCGGTATTATTTCCTAGTCTATCGTAAACATTACCCCGATTATTATAAGCATCAGCAATGGTGATTCGTTTCCCCCAATTAGAATTTAATCGAATGGCTGTTGTATAGTCCTTTAAGGCATCTTGATAATTTCCCATATCCGAGTAAACCAGTCCTCGATTATAATAAGCTAAAGAATATTCAGGATTGACCCGGATCGCTTGATTATAATCTTCGAGTGCTAAGGGATAATCTGCGAGGGAATGATAAACTGTCCCTCGATTATTGTAAGCGTGGCTAATATTAATTTCGCCCCAATTTTGGTTGATTTGAATCGCTTCATTAAAATCATTAATTGCCTGTTTATAATTCTTTAAATCACTGTAAGCAATTCCTCGATTATTATAAGCTAAAGAATAATTAGGTTGGATGCGAATAGCAACGGTGAAATCTTCAATGGCTTTTTGATATTCCCTTCTGCTATCCCACACTAAACCTCTAAAAATATAAACATCCGCAGAATTGGGATCAATTTCTAAAGCCTTATTAAAAGATTCTAAAGCACCATCTAAATCTCCAGCATCGAAGCGAGAAATTCCTTGGTTATAATAGTCTATTGCTAGGATAGGATTATTTTGAGCCTGGAGGATGTTCTGGGGTTCTAGACTCAGATGGGATAATGTTTGCGCCTGACCTGACCCCGGTGAACTGATCAGTATCCCAGCAAGAATCACCGTTTTTGTAAAAATAGGAGGAAGTGCTGGGACTTGAAATTCCTGTTTCATAACGGCAAACTCTGTAAAATTTGTTGTCTCTATTTTAATCTAAGTTTGAGCAATGAAACCAGATATTTTGATAAAAAAGTTAAGTTTTTTTTCAGGGATTTTGACGCTTATTGTAGCCGTTATGGTTCCCATTAATCTACCGAGTCAAGCCGCTTTACCCGATCAAGAAACTTATAATTTTGTCCGGCATAAATATAACTTATTATTACAAATAAGTCGCGGTGGTTGCAGTTATTATGCAAATCCTCAGACCCTTTCAGTCCAAGGAAATATAAGGGTTATCTCTGTTTTATTAACAAGGGGAGATGGAGGGGGAGGAAGTGCTTGTAACGGAATCTTTGAATTTTTACGTTTAACAGTTCGATGTCAAAGTCAAGAAATTTCCTATTCTGATGCTATTGGTTCTCCGGCTAATATTGGGGAGGAATGGCAACAAAACTTAGAGGTTGCCAATCGCATTTGTTCGTTATAAGTTTAAGTTAAAAAGTGCATTTGAATTAAGAATGCTCATCAATCTATTTTGTATTAAACCTTAACCTGATCTAATTTTTAATTGAGGGTTTAGGTTTTGATGAGTTCCGCCCATCCTACAATAGGAACAGGAATAAGTTAATCTCGTCATTAATTGTGATAAAGTTTGGAGGTTTTCAAGATGAACTATAAACTGCTCGGCATTTTTACATTGTTTACCCCTGTGGTTTTGATCGCTCCAACTGTAGCTCAAATTAATCGAATTGATCCCAAAGTTTTTATCAAAGGTCAAATCACTTCCTGCGAAGGTTGTAATTTACAAGGGGCAAATTTAAGGAATCAAGACCGAGCTAATGCTGAATTACGACAAGCAGATTTAAGAAATGCAAACCTGAGTAATGGGAACTTCCGAAGTGCTTATTTAACTTGTGCCAATTTATCGGGAGCTAACTTAAAAAATACTGACTTTTCCTATGCTAATTTTGTCAATGCTAACTTAAGTAGCGCAGATTTAAGTGGGGCAGATTTGAGCAGAACAGATTTAAGTGGTGTGATTTTTGATGCTAGTACAAATTTGAATAATGTTAACCTGGAAGGCGCTAAACTTTGGGATGGTCAAACAATTTATACACCGGGATTAGATTTAAAGACAATTCCGAGGAATATTGATCTGGAGAAACAAAAAAGCGAATGTAATGAAGAACAATAATTTTTAACAAAAGTATACAAAAATTTGACTCTAAAGTTTAGTCTTATGGTCTTTAAATCCGTTAAATTAACGCTAGTTGAAAATTGACGAAACTTATTGAATATGTTATACAGTGAATGATAAAAATTGAGGTTTAAGGAACGATGAAATATAAACATTGGACACTATTCGCCTTATTTACTCCTATTATTTTTGTCCCCCCAACGGTCGCCCAATTCAATACAACTGATCCGGCGGTTTTTTTAAGAGGTGATGCTCGGTCTTGTCAAGGTTGTAATTTACAAGGTGCCGATTTAAGTAATCAAAGCCGTATTAATGCTCAACTACGACAAGCAAATTTAAACCAAGCTAACCTCAGTGGGGGGAACTTCCGAGGTGCGTTTTTTACCTGTGCTAATCTGGCGAATAGTAACTTAAAAAATACGAATTTTTCTTTTGCTAATTTTGTCGATACGAACTTAACGGGTGCCGATTTAAGTGGGGCAGATTTAAGTAAAACTGACTTAAGTGGTGCAATTATTGATGATAGCACTAACTTTAATGGAGCTAATTTAACTGGTGCTAAACTCTGGGATGCTGCAACCATTTATCAGCCTGGAATGGATTTACGTTCAATTCGACGGGATTCTACAATCGAAAGTCAACGGGTGAAATGTAATAATAATCGAAGATAAGGTTTTTTTGCGGAGGACTTACGCATTTTTCACTAATAACTAAGTTTCTGTGTAAGTCCTAATTGGGTTTTGAATTAACCACGGCGATCGCCACTCCAATTAAAATGATAATCGCTCCAAATAAAATTGTAATACTGGGGATCTCATTAAAAAATAAATACCCTAAGAAACTCGCCACCACAGGTTCAAATAAAATTAATAATGTAACCAAGGTGGGAGAAATTTTATTAACCGCCCAATTAAAGCTGGTATGACCGACTAATTGGGGTAAAATTGCCATTAAAAGAATATAAAAATAAACCGCATTCGGATAGCCCGTATAACCTGTATTAAAAAAGAAGGGTAAAGGGAATAAAATGAGGGTTGCTGCGGTATAAGCCAGGGTGATATAACTGCCAATTGATAATCCTTGTCGTTGTGCTTCTCGCCCAAACAGAAAATAAATACTAAAGGTTAATGCCCCCATTAAGGCTAAGGCATCTCCCAGAAGTGGGTTGCTATAGGAACCTCCCGAATTAACATCACTAAAGCCAATTAAAATTCCTCCCAAACAAGCAATTAAAATTCCGATAATTTTCAGCTTAGATAACTTCTCATTGAACCAAAATCTGGATATAATTGCCACCCAAATCGGGTTAGTATTGACTAAAGTTGTGGAAGCAGCAATAGAAGTATAAGATAAAGAGGTAATCCAAGTGGCAAAATGAAATGCCAGAAAAATTCCGGCAATAATGGCATAAAATAAAGCTTTGGGTTGGAGCGATCGCCATTGAATTTTAGACCAATTGGGGAGTAAAATTAAAGACGCTAAAGTCAGGCGTAATGCCGACATAACTAAACTAAAACCCACCCCGGTTTCACCCGACGTATTAATAGCCAGTCGCACTAAAATTGAACCCGTTGAAACGGCTAACACCCCAATCAATACAATTAAAGTGACAAACCCCAAAGACCCAGAAGTGTAACGTTGCATATTAAATGAATCAACTCAAAAGGATTGCGTGTCTAGTCTATAGTAATTGTTAACTTAATTAAATCCTAATCTTTTCTAATCGCGTCAATACCCAATTTCTAAATTTTTGCGCTACCTTATTGATCAAAGCATCCTTATTTATTATTAAGTTCAAATGATACCTACTGTTTTAATTACAGGCGCCTCTCAGGGAACGGGAAAAGCAACGGCGTTATTGTTTGCCCGCAAAGGTTATAACGTCATTTTAACCGCACGGGACGCGGAACGATTAGAAGCGGTTGCTCATGAAGTTTTATCATTAGGGGTTTCAACCTTAGCCATTCCAACGGATGTCACCGATATTCAACAGGTTGAATATTTGGTTGAAAAATCATTAGATTATTATGAAACCCTTGATGTTTTAGTGAATAATGCTGGAATTTGTTTAAGTGGATCTGCGGAACATACCACTTTAGCCGATTGGCATCAATTAATGAATACGAATTTTTTTGGTTATGTCAATACCATTCATACCCTCCTTCCCCATTTTTTAAAGCGACAACAGGGAACCATTGTTAACGTCGGTTCCTTTGGGGGAAAAATGCCATTACCCCAAATGACGGCTTATTGTGCAAGTAAATATGCGGTGGCTGGATTAACCGAATCCTTACGGTTAGAACTCAGGAAAAAAGGAATTCATGTGTGTGCAGTTCATCCAGGGGTTGTTAATAGTAACTTCTTAGAACGAGCGCAATTTCGAGGTAAAAATGAATCGGAAATTGAACAGTTACGTCAACAGATGAATGCGGCTTTAGCTTCTACTTGGGTGAGTCAACCAGAAGATATTGCAAAAGCCATTTGGGAAGCCGTTGAGAAAAAACAAGGAGACATCACTGTTGGCCCTGCAATGTTGGCAACAGAAACCTATCGATTGTTGCCGGGATTAATGCAGTTTATACTAAACAATTAAGTTGTTGTTCCCAGATTATTATGCAAATTCAAGGACTCGCTGCCAAAGAAAAAGGGGCGAATTTAGAACCCTATCGTTTTGATTCGGCATCCCCCCAAGGATATGATTGTTTAATTAAAGTTTTGGCTTGTGGAATTTGTCACTCAGATCTTCACATGATTGATAATGATTGGGGGTCAGCAAACTATCCCTTAGTTCCCGGTCATGAAGTCGTTGGAGAAATTGTTGAATTAGGTTCCCAAGTTAAACATTTAAAAATTGGCGATCGCGTGGGGGTAGGTTGGCAACGATCCTCTTGTTTGCATTGTCGAGATTGTTTGCGGGGAAATGAAAATTTATGTAACGAAAATCAAGGTTTAATTACAACCGGCCCCGGCGGTTTTGCAGATTATTTAGCCGTTGATTCTCGGTTTGCCTTTCCGCTTCCCACAGGCATAGAAACCCAGGTTGGGGGGCCGTTATTATGTGGAGGAATTACGGTTTATTCGGCACTCAGATATGCGGGAATGAGTTCCGGTCAACAAATTGGCATTATTGGTGTTGGTGGTTTAGGTCATTTAGCCGTTCAATTTGCCCATAAATTAGGCAACCGTGTTACTGTTTTTACCACCTCTGAAGATAAAGCGAATTTTGCGAAAGAATTAGGGGCAGATGAAACGATTATTACCCGAAAAGGTGAAGCCCCAACAGCACCCTCTCACCTGTTAAATATTTTATTAAGTACCGTTCCCGCCGCCTTAGATTGGGTTCCCTATCTAGATTTTCTGGACTCCGATGGCACATTGTCTTTTGTTGGGGTTCCCGATGAACCCTTAACTATTCCCCTATTTCCCTTATTAACAAAACGCCGTCGAATTATGTCTTCTCCCATTGGCGGACGGGCAATGATGTTAGAAATGTTAGACATTGCCGAACAATATCAAATTAAGCCCATTGTGGAAGTATTTCCCATGGAAAAAGTTAATGAAGCTTTGCAAAAAGTTCGAGAAAATAAAGTCCGATATCGGGCTGTTTTAACTCATTAAAACTAGACTAGAATTTAAGGATTAACAGGATGAGTCAGATTATTTTCAAGAGGCTGCCAATCTCATCTTGTTAATCTTGTAAATCCTTAAAATCCTGAGCCTGCTGGGATGTGTAGTTTTTTAAAATTTTTTCAAGAATTATATTAAAATATTTCAAGTTCAGTACGATTCCTCAACTCTTTTGCCAATTGGACGGATTCTATACTATAACTAAATCAATACTCCTTTTTGTAGAGGCAACCATTGGTCAAACATTCAAAAGCAATCTGAAGATTAAAGGGGTGTGCGAAATTGCCTTCCCATCCAGAATTGAGAAGCAACTCTTAAACAAACTAGCAAAATTTTTACCGGGAAATCAGGAGTTTTAAGTCAAAAATTGCTAAAAAACCACCGATTGGGCTGGAAGAGTTAGCCTTTTCTATATTTTCTGTGTAGGGTAAAAAGATCAGGAGTTTCTAAACGACAAAATTGATGAGAATTTCATCTCTGCATTCTTCCAGTCTTGATCAATGATGAATTCAGGAGAACCATTATGGTTGGTATAGAGTTACAGAATTATGACTTGAGCTTAAAAAATTTGGATGAGCAACCCATTCATATTTTAAGCAAAATTCAGTCTCACGGGGTTTTATTCATTTTAGAAGAACCCAGCCTCAAATTTTTACAAGTCAGTTCCAACACACAATCAGTTTTTGGGATTCCTCCCGAAGTCATGATGCAGAAAAGTTTGGAAGATTTACTTGATCCCTTCCAAATGGAACGCATTCAAATCGGATTAGAACAAGATAATCTTGATTTTATTAATCCGACTAAAATTTGGATGCGGATTCAAGGGGATAATTATGTGATTTTCGATGGGGTTTTTCATCGGAATGCTGAAGGCTTATTAGTTCTGGAACTCGAACCCGCTACCTCCCAAGAAAGTATTCCCTTCTTAAGTTTTTATCACCTGGCGCGAGTCTCTATTAATCAACTTGAAGCTAGCGCCAGCCTCTCGGATTTTTATAATATTATTGTTCGAGAAGTGCGGCAAGCAACGGGATTTGATCGGGTGATGTTGTACCGCTTCGATGATGATGGACATGGGGAAGTGGTCGCCGAAGAAAAACGGGACGATATGGAACCTTATTTAGGGTTACATTTCCCTGAATCGGATATTCCTAAACCCGCCCGACGAATGTTTGCCTTAAATTGGATTCGCTTAATTCCTGATGCAAACGCCGAATCAATTGAGCTATTTCCTGCCATCAACCCATCAACCAATCGCCCCGTTGATTTAACTTGTTCAATTCTCAGAAGTCCCTCTCCTTGCCATATTCAATACCTTCATAATATGGGAGTCGGTGCTTCATTAACGATTTCTTTAATTAAAGATAATCAACTTTGGGGCTTGATTGCTTGCCATCATCTGACCCCGAAATATGTCCCCTATGAACTGCGGAAAGCTTGCGAATTCTTAGGACGGGTGATTTTTTCTGAACTGTCAGCACGGGCGGAAACAGAAGATTACGACTATCGAATGAGACTGACCTATATTCAATCGAGTTTGATTGATTTTATGGCTCAGGAAGAAAATTTTATTGATGGTTTAATTAAACATCAACCGAATATCTTAGACCTCACCCAAGCCACAGGGGCAGCGATTTGTTTTGGGGGAAAAATTACCTTAATTGGTGAAACACCCCAAGAGGAAGACATTAACTATTTAGTGCAATGGTTGAAAAAAAATAGCGAGGAAGAAATTTTTTATACCGATTCTTTACCTCGGTTATATTCCGATGCAGAACGGTTTAAAAATGTTGCCAGTGGATTACTTGCCATTCCCATTTCTGATAAAAGTTATGTGATGTGGTTCCGTTCTGAAGTCATTCAAACTGTGAATTGGGGGGGAGATCCTCATAAAGCGTTTGAAGCCGTTGAAACGGAAGGAACGGTGCAGTTATCGCCTCGAAAATCTTTTAAACTGTGGAAAGAAACCGTCCGCTTAAAATCCTTACCTTGGAAAGCGGTGGAAATTAAAGCGGCGTTAGAATTGCGAAAAGCGATTGTTAATATTGTCTTACGACAAGCCGATGAACTCGCCCAGTTAGCCCATGATTTAGAACGGTCTAATGCGGAGTTGAAAAAATTTGCTTATGTCGCTTCCCATGATTTACAAGAACCCCTCAACCAAGTGGCAAATTATGTGCAATTGATCGAGATGCGTTATGATCAATCTCTCGATGAAGATGCCCATGAATTTATTACTTATGCGGTGGAAGGGGTGAGTTTAATGCAAACCCTAATTGATGATGTTCTCGCCTATTCTAAAGTGGATATGCAGGGCATTGAATTCCAATTTACAGAAGTTAAAACGGCTTTAGATCGCGCCCTTTCTAACCTGCGTAAACGCATTTCCGAAACGGGGGCAACCATTACCTTTGATCCCATGCCAACGGTGATGGCTGACAGCACTCAACTGATGCAATTGTTCCAAAATTTAATTGGAAATGCGATTAAATTCCGCAGTGAAAACCCCCCTCAAATTCATATTGGCGCCCAACGCCTTGAAGATGCTTGGCTGTTCTCCGTTGAAGATAATGGCATTGGCATTGATCCGAAATTTGCCCAACGAATTTTTGTGATTTTCCAACGCTTACATACCCGTGATGAATATCCAGGAACAGGGATGGGGTTAGCGATTTGTAAAAAAATTATTGAATGCCATCGAGGACGAATTTGGGTTGAGTCAGAACTCGGCCAAGGTGCAACATTCTACTTTACAATTCCTGTAGGAGGACGCGATCGTGAGCGGCGAAATGGACGAAAAATCCAAAACGATCTTTTTGGTCGAGGACAATAAAGCGGATATCCGACTCATCCAAGAAGCTTTAAAAGAAAGCCTCCTAACTCATGAAGTGGTAACGGTGAGAAATGGGGTAGATGCAATGGCATTTCTTCGTCAAGAAGGGGAATATGCTGATGCACCTCGTCCTGATTTAATCTTATTAGATTTAAACTTACCCAGAAAAGACGGGCGGGAAGTTTTAGAGGAGATTAAAACCGACCCCGACCTCAAGCGCATTCCTGTAGTTGTTCTCACCACTTCCCATAATGAAGATGATATCCATCACAGTTATGATCTTCATGTGAATTGTTACATTACCAAATCACGGAACTTAAGCCAGTTGTTTACCATTGTTCGAGGTATCGAAGAATTTTGGCTAAAAACTGTGACCTTACCCTCGGATTAATTTAATTCTCTTGAAAGGGAACGATGAAGGATGAGGAAAATTTGCAACAATGAAGGAAGATGGAAAAAAAATGAAGCTAATTATGTGTCGGGTGCTGGACAAGCTGATGTATCCAGTCATCCCGATACAGAATTGGGTTCTTTTTCCAGTATTTTTTCGACGGTGAATTATCCCCCATCCTTCTCTTCAGTGGGAAGGAAAGGGGGGGATTTAAACATGAGGCCTATTAATTCAGTGAAAATTTTGTTGATTGAAGACAATATCGCTGAAGCCAGACTGTTGCAAGAGTTATTAAAGGATTCCAGTTTACAACAGTTTAGTTTGGTTCATGCCAAACGCTTAGGAGAAGCCTTAAATCATCTCCAAGAACATATTGTTGATGTTGTTTTGCTGGATTTAACGTTACCTGATAGCCAGGGTTTGGAATCTTTAGCGCGTTTAATTGAGAACTTCCCCAGTTTACCGATTGTGGTTTTGACGAATATGAATGATGAGGAATTAGCGATCGCCGCCGTTCGTCAAGGGGCGCAAGATTATTTAGTTAAACGACAAGTTCAGGGGGAACTTTTAGCGCGATCGCTGCGTTATTCTATTGAACGGAAGCATAATTTAGAAAGTCTAAAAGCCGTTAATCAAGCCTTAGAATATCGGGTGCAGGAACGCACGGCAGAATTAATGAAAGCTCAAGAACAAAATCAACTGCGTTCCGAGTTTGTTTCGATGATTTCTCATGATTTTAGAAATCCGTTAAATACAATTTTAGCGTCGGCGGTGTTACTCCAAGATCATGAAAAAAAATTAACCGAAGAAAAGAAAGTAACACTATTCCAACGGATTCGATCAGCCAGTAAAAATATGGCGCAATTGTTGGACGAAGTGTTATTAATTGGAGAGGCGGATTCGGGTCAACTTCAATATCAACCATCATTGGTTAATTTAGAGCCATTTTGTCGGCAACTTGTTGAAGAAATTCAACTGAGTGCAGGCGACAATTATCAAGTTATTTTTAATTTTAAGTCTGCGGAAGCAGAAGCGCAGTTAGATGCAAATTTACTGAGACGTATTTTAATTAATTTATTAGAAAATGCGATTAAATATTCTCCTCAAAAAGGCATTGTTCAATTTGATTTAATTTCTCAACACGAAACCCTTAATTTTTGTATTCAAGATCAAGGAATCGGTATTCCAAACGATGCAATTGAGGAACTATTTGAACCGTTTTATCGCGCGAAAAATGTCGGTTCTATCCCCGGAACTGGGTTAGGATTAGCCATTGTTAAACACTGTGTTGAAGCCCATGGCGGGCAAATTTGGGTGAATAGTCAAGTGGGGATGGGAACAACCTTTATTATTCAGTTACCGCTTTTGAAGTAGGAGGGACAAGGGGACAAGGGGACAAGGGGACAATTTGTCTTTCCTTCTTGCTTCTTGCCTCCTGCCTTCTGCCTTCTGCCTCCTTCTCACTGATTACTGATAATTTGATTGGCTCGTTTTTGAACGGCTTCAGGGATTGTAACACCCATTGAATTCGCTGAGTTTGGATTAATAAAAAGCTCGTATTTGGGGATAGTTTTTACGGGTATATCCCCTGGTTTTTTTCCGTTTAAGACTTGTAAAACAATTTTTCCGGTTTCCCGTCCAATATCATAATAATTAAACCCAACCGTTGCGATCGCACCCCGTTTAACAGAATCCGTATCCGCGGCATAAACAGGCAATTTATTCTCGATTCCCACTTGAATCACTGACTCTAAAGCGGAAACAATTGTATTATCCGTCGGAATATAAACCACATCCGCTTTTCCCACTAAACTTCGGGTTGCGGTTGCCACATCACTTGAGCGATTTGCCGTTGCTTCTACTATGCTTAATCCTCGGCTTTGAGTTTCTTTTTTGAGTGAATTAATTAAAGAAACCGAGTTCGCTTCCCCTGGATTATAAACCACACCAATGCGTTTAACTTGGGGAGAAATTTCTTGAATTAAATCTAAATGTTGAGCAATGGGGGGAAAATCTCTTGTCCCTGTCACTAACCCCCCAGGTTTTTCTAAATTACTCACTAATTTTGCCCCAAGGGGATCAGTAACTGCTGTAAAAATAACGGGAATATTTCTTGCTGTTGCCACAACTGCTTGGGCGGAAGGAGTAGAAATCGCCACAATTACATCAGGATTGTCCCCAACAAATTTATTAGCAATTTGGGCGGCGGTTGTGGGGCTTCCTTGGGCGCTTTCCCACTCCCATTTTAACGTTTCTCCTGCTTTTAATCCTGTCGCTTCTAACTCATCTTTAATTCCTTGACGGGTGGCATCTAAAGCGGGATGTTCTACAATTTGGGTAACCGCAACATATTTTTGCGCTGTTCCTGAGTTAGAATTTTGGGGAGATTGTCCTGAATTACACCCCCACAATCCTGCTATTAATGTTGTCGCAATGAAAGCTGATCTTAGGTTAAAGTAAAACATAAGAGGGAAGAATTAAGAATTAAGAATTAAGAATTAAGAGGCTCAAGTAGCGTCCTGAGTGGAACGTAGGCGGAGCCTGTGCGTAGCACGTAAGGATCAGAATTAAGAATTGTAGGGGCGAGGTTCTCTCGCCCTCAATCAAATCAAGAGTGATCAGCATAATTTTTTTATTTTAAAATAATCATGAATAATCGAAAAGCTTCAATCATAAATCTTAGCATTTTAAACTTTAAACTGAGGGCGATCGCCTTAACTCTTCCCCTGCTTAGTTTTTCCTTTCCCCTGGTTTCAACTGCTTTTCCTGACTCCCTCCATCAGGCGCAACAACTTACCTTAACTCCGGCTGATATTAATACTATTGCCAGTGAAATTACCGTGAGAATTGATGGCCCTAAAGGGGGGTCAGGATTTATTGTCGAAAAACGGGGAAATATCTATTATGTTCTCACCAATTGGCACGTCGTTGATCGACCAGGCGACTATGAAATTGTCACCAATGATGGCAAACGCTATCCGATTTATTATAGTTTAATTCGACAATTACCTAATCTCGATTTAGCCATCATTCCCTTTAGTAGTTCCCAACGATATCGGGTGGCAATTCCAGCGGATGCGAACTTAATTGAACTGGGAAGTCCGATTTATGTAGCCGGATGGCCCCGTTCAGGCAGTTCGTTAGGACAACGATTATTTTTAAGTACAACCGGAACCTTAAATCAACGTCAAAACCCTCGTTTTGGCTATAGTTTAGTTTACACGAATTTAGTCAGAAGTGGCATGAGTGGAGGCCCAATTTTAGATGCAGAAGGAAAGGTGATTGGCGTGAATGGAGTCGTGCAATTAGGAACCAATCCCGATCAAATTGTTTCCGCCGGAATTCCGATTAATTATTTTTCAACCTGGCTAAAAACAGCCCAATTACCCAATATTCCTACTCCTCCAACGGCTACCGCTCCTGTTATCAATAGTAATGATCCTCCTAATTTTCCCGCCAATCCTGTCGCGACGGGAAACATTCCTGCGGGGAATTATCTATTTAATTTAGAAAGAAGTTTAACGGAAGAATCCGGCGAAATTTTATCTTTAGCTTTATCTTTTCCTTATTTAATTACGGGTAATAGTTTAGGAACAATTTCGATTTGGAATCTCACCACAGGAGGACTCAGCCGCACCTTAGAAGGTCATCGGGGTTCAGTGAATGAGGTGACGATCAGCCGAGATGGAAAAAAATTAGTCACTGGGGGAGAAGATGGACTGATTAAAATTTGGGATTTAGCCGCCGGATTACAGTCATCAACTCTACCGTTACTTCAAACTATTCAAGCGCATAATAATGCCGTTTTAACCATTGCCATAAGTCCGAATCAACAATGGTTAGCCAGTGGGAGTTGGGATAAAACGATTAAAATTTGGAACCTAGAAACGGGGGAATTATTAAAAACATTTCTCGGACATGAACAATTAGTGGATGCGATCGCCTGGAGTCCTGATGGCCAAATTTTAGCCAGTGGGAGTAAGGATAGTACGGTTAAACTTTGGGATGGGGAAACCGGAGCATTAATTCGCACCTTAAAGGGTCATCAATTATCCGTATTATCCCTAGCGATTAGTCCTGATGGGGAGATTTTAGCCAGTGGAAGTGCGGATGGAACTATTGCGTTATGGAAACTAAAAACGGGTCAACCCATTCGTCGCTTAAGCGGTCATTCCGATGGCGTTTGGTCAATGGCGATTACCGCTAATGGTAAAACTTTAATTAGTGGAAGTTGGGATAAAACGGTAAAAATTTGGGATTTGGCAACCGGACAATTAAAAGCAAGTTTAAAAGGTCATTCTGGCTACATTAATGCGGTCAGTATTAGTACGGATGGAAAAACATTAGTGAGTGGCGGATGGGATGGACAAGTTAAAGTTTGGAAGCAGCCTTAACGGTATTAAAATGGTGTAAACTTTAATTACAAATCCCCAAAACCAGGAACTTTGAAGCTTATACTATAACCTATAGACTTCCCAAAATTTCTTGATTCTTCTGATACGAATTGTTAAAAATTTAGTCGTGATCAGCCCCTTAATATAGATTCGTTTGGAATCATTATTATTAATCAAAGATAGCAACGATTTTTGGGATAAAGTCACTAGATTGATTGATCCCTGCTCATTGTTTAAATTTTAAATTACAATCAACGCTAGTTCAGGTTAGATCAAGCTATTCCTGGAAGCGTCTAACCTTTCTATCCCCCCTCTAAAATCTCAGCTTAGTCTTCACTGTGCCTTGGGGTACGATTAACAACAATTTGCCCAATCCAATGATGAATTTTTGTTGGTCATGAAGTAACGATTGTTACCTTTCGTTAGATATCTTAAGATATACTAACAATAGCTCGAATTGTTTAGTTTTGTTGCGAGTTAGGAGAGCAAGTTAGGATGGGTGCAATTTACGAACTGGTCAGGCAAACGCTAGAATGTGGCTATTTAACCCTAGAAGTTGAGGCAAAACTCAGAAATCTGTTACAAACCACCAAATATAGCCAAGACGATTTTGATGCCTTTATTCGGCTACAGAATGCCGTGATTGATGGTTTAGTTAAACAAGAATCCCGTGAACTATTACAAGCTGTTGCATCCTGAACGAAAAACCAACGTCAGGATACCGAAAAAGAAGTTCAGTTTAAAATCCTATTAATGTGCCTTGATTAACCTTGATTTTCCTGCAACAATCTTTGTAAAATACCATATAAATCTTGAGCAAATTGAGCAGGATTCCAAAGCGGTGCTAGCTGTTCTGGCTGTTTGGCTTGAATTAACTGTTTCTGAATTGATGTTCTTAACCCTTTATCTTTGCCAAACCGAACCCCCCAGTTAATATACTCTTCCCAAGACTCAGCAATCCCCTCCTGAATAGATAATCCGTTTAAGAACGAATATCCCATCCGAGACAAAAATTGTTCTCCGGCGCGAGTCACCACAGGAACCTCAAACCATAACGCTTCCAAGGTATGAGTTCCCCCATTATAAGGATAGGAATCTAACAACACATCCGCTAAGGCATAAATTTGCCGATGTTCCTCTTCTTTCGCAAACCGAGGAATAAATTTAATTCGATGTTTTCCCACACCCAACGCTTCACAAGCTTGCCAATAGGTCGCGCGAAACACTTCCGCATCTCCTAACCCCTTATGCAGCAATATACTATTAGGAACAGACTGAAGAATTTTGACTTGCGCTTGAGCCAGTTCAACGCTAAACTTGCGACCAGGAGACACACAAAGATAAACAATTTGATCAGAACTAATGCGGTAAACTTGTCGAAGTTTAACTGGGTCAACGGGGAACCGATTAAACCCGGATAACGCCACAAAAGAATGCGGCATTCTTAGCAGTTGTTCTGTGTAATGTTTTTCATAACCTTTCGGGTGAGTATGTTGATCCGCTAAAAAGTAGGTTTTAGAATTAATTTGGAGCGCATCAAATCCGAGCCAAGAGATACAAACGGGGGCAGGTTGATAATAAAAAATATCTCCATGTAGAGGCAGACTTAACGCATCTAAATCTAATAAAATATCAAGTTCATCTTGGCGAATTTCTCGAATCAGTTCTTCCGCCGTTGGTAAACCATTCGGATAATATTGGGGGATAAATAATTTATGGGCAATTTGTTCAAATAAGGGGGTGCGATCATCCGCTTGCAGTTTTTCCGTTGAATATAAATACAGTTGAACCGGTAACTGAGACAACGCCTGCAAAACATCTAAACTACACCATCCCACCGAATGACGATTAAAATGGCTGGATAAAATTCCAATTCTTAACGGACTATGGGGAGAATAAGAGGAATTTGACTCAGGAATGGATAACTTTTTCGGTTTCAGCGCTTGTTCAATATATCGTTTCGCAATTCGACGATGAAGCCTCAAATTTTTATTAACATCATCCCGCACATAAGGCATACTAAACAGCAAATTGGCATAGAGAGATTTAATCTCAACGTAGGTGCTGCGATCTAATTGAGAATTTAGTTTAGATTCGAGTTGTAAAAACCGCTCTCTGGCAATATGATTTAACCCGGACACTTGATAGGTACTAATCCCATAAATTGCCGTCATAATCGGGTCAATGCTTCCACAAGCTTCTGCATACCGATCAACCGCTTGACGGGCTTTGGCTAAATTCGTACCATCTCGATAAATGCCACATAAATGTTGATGGGCGGTGACTAAATCCGGCTTTAATTCTATCGCTTTTTCTAATAAGGGAATTGCCTCTTTATATTTGCCTTGATGGCGTAAAATCATCCCCATTTGACAATAGGGTTCTGCAAAATCCGGCTTCAGGTTAATTGCGTTTTGCCATGTTGCGATCGCCTCTTCAATTTTTCCCTGAAGTGCTAATTCATTGCCTTGATTATACAGAACCTCCGCCCCGCCTCCCAGTTGCGGATTCAGTTGCAGAGCTTGTTGTTCTGCCTGTGCGGCTTCGGCGGTTTGTCCCATTTGTTTTAACGCCTTCGCTAAATTCCAATAAACGGCCGCTAAATCAGGTTTTAACGTGACCGCCTGACGATAACTGTCAATCGCCTCCTTGATTTTCCCCTGCAAATAGAACATACTGCCTAAATTGGCATGGGCTTGCGCCAAATTCGGATTCAGTTCTAAAGCTTGTTGATAGGAACGAACCGCCTTTTCGACCTGAGCTTGGGCTTGGTGGACATTCCCCATGGTTACATAAGCCGCCGCCCAGTCGGGCTGCATTTTAATCGCTTCTTGGCAGGCGGCGAGTGCCTCATTGAACCGTCCTTGAGCATAATAAACTTCTGCAACTTGCGTCCAAGTTTCAGGGGTCGTCGGTTGAGGTTGAGTCCCAGGGGAGGAGGGATGATCAGGATTAACTTGCATCGGGGCAGTTCGGTTGTAGGATCAAGTGAGTCGTTTAATAGCTAATATGCACCTTACCAGGTTTTTCGACGCTTCAACAAGGGAGAACAGTTCCAATTTTCCCATATAATCTAGGAAGTGTGAAATTCTTTGATATCATAATCGGAGCAAGAAGACTTCAATTAACCCCAACGGGTGTAACCGCAGATCAATGACAACCTAACAATTCAATAAAAGAGCATGAAAATCGGGGTGTCCTCTGCTCAAGTCAATTGATCTAAACTATAAACTTCAAACTCTCAAATCCTTTTTTGCTTTATTTATGAAATTCCCGCTTTTGATCCCTGAAAAACTGAAAGCCAAACTCCAACCCAAAGTGCTTGGGGGGATGTTGTTATTAACCTTAGCGTTTTCTGTTCCTTTGGGTAGCCAAAGTTGGGCAAGAGACAAAATTAGAAGTGATTATGAAGCAAAATTATTTAATGCGGCGTTAGGGTTTACCCTGTATTTTGAAGGGGGATTAAGTAACCATCCAGCCGATGTGGGCGGAAAAACCTATCGGGGGATTACCCAAGCCGAATATAGCGCCTATCGAGCTAGTCGGGGGTTGCCTGTTTTAGATGTCAGTCAAATGTCTGAAACAGAAATGTTAGAAATTTATAATCACTATTGGTTGGGGAGTGAAGCGGCAAAAATGCACCCCTCTTTAGCGATTGTCATGTTTGATACGGCGGTTAATTTTGGAATTAATAACTCAATTACTTTTTTACAACAAGCGTTAGGTTTACCGCAAACGGGAATATTTGATGAAGAAACTCGCGCGGCATTAGAACGAGGAAATAATCAATATACGGCTTTACAAATTGTGAATGAACGGATTTTATATCGTTACAAACGAGTGCAAGAAAATCCCAGTCAAATGGCATTTTTTCACGGTTGGTTAAGTCGAGATTATAGTTTATGGGGATATGTGGAAAAAATTAAAAATTAAAAATTGTAGGATGGGCTATGCCCATCATCAATTCTAAGCAAATACCTCCAGCACTGACTTTGATCAAATTGTAGGATGGGCATAGCCCATCATCAATTCTGAGGAAATACCTCCAGCGCTGACTTTGATCAAATTGTAGGATGGGTGATGGGCATAGCCCATCATCAATTCTGAGGAAATACCTCCAGCGCTGACTTTGATCAAATTGTAGGATGGGCATAGCCCATCATCAATTCTAAGCAAATACCTCCAGCGCTGACTTTGATCAAATTGTAGGATGGGTGATGGGCTATGCCCATCCTACCTTAAGATTATTCTGATCACGGATTAAACCCTAAAAAGCTGACTACAATTTTTTATTCGACTTCTTCAGACATTAAAACCACTTCTGTAACCTCTAAGGTTGGCGTTTCTGCTGTTGGGGTTACGGACGTTTCTGGGGTGGGAATGACCGGAATCAACGGCGTTAATACTTGTAATCCTTGGGGAATACATTCCACTTCCAACGGTGTTGTTCCGATAATTTCCCCATCTAACACTACTTTTTGAGGGGGATTTGTTGTTACTTTAATTCGTTGAGTCCGAAATCCAATAATATTTTCCCCTTGTTGTAATTCAATATTCAATAACGCTGCGCCAAATAACCGCACCATTCCCAAAGCCGCTTGCATTTTTCCCATATCCCCAGGTGTCGTATACATAATGACTTCTAACACCCCATCGTCAGGAATCACTTGTCCTAAACCTTGCGCTAAAATTGATGTCGCAGGTGCCGCATTAGCAATGGTAATCGCAGCCACTTTCACTTGATGAACCGCATCATCAATGGTGATTTCCGTATCAAAATCCGTTTGTTCATTTAATTGTTGCCATCCCGCCATAATATAAGCTAAAGGCCCCCATCGTTTTTTCGCTTCTCGGTCGGCTTTACTCACCGTTTCAGCTTCATAACCTATTCCTGCTAACAGAATCATCGGTTTTCCATTACAATAAGCCGCATCAACAGTGCGAGTTAATCCGGCAATAATCACTTCACAAGCGCCTTGAATATTAGTCGGAATTCCTAACGCCATCGAAAACGCATTGGCGGTTCCTCTGGGGATAATTCCTAATGGAATATTGGTTTTCATCACCGCACCCGCAACCGCAGAAACCGTTCCATCTCCTCCTGAAGCAATCACCACATCAATATTTTGATCAACGGCTTCTTGAGCTAATTGTTCTGCACTCATTTCCGCTGTGGTTTGGCGAACTTTTAAATGAAAATAAGGTTCTAATAATTGCCGGATTTGTAATAATTCTTGGTTGGCATTTCCTCCCCCTGAAATCGGGTTAAAAATTAAACACGCTGAACGGGTTCTTCTCAGTTGAGCAAAAATCGCAGCCGCCGTTGCTGTATTCGTGGCTAGAGAAATATTATAGATATTACAAATTCTTAAGATATTTTGAATCGGTAATTCATAAACCGTTGAAGAATTTGGATCAACTAAAAAAATCACCGCCACCATTGTTTCACCGGAGGTAATTTGAGCGGCAATTTGAACATCGCCCCCTTGAGACAAAGGTAACACCCGTTCAATGGTTAATCCGGTTCTCTGTTGCAGGGTGATGGCTGTATTTTCCGTCGCCATCAACCGATAATGGGATAAAACGTTGATATGTTGAGCAATAAAGTTAACTAGAGCGTCTTGTTGGGTCTCTTGAGCCAGTAAAGCAATAATACCAGACATAATTCACTCACCGCTTCTTGAATGGGGGATGCTACACTTTAAGCCGATTTCTGAAGATCTGGTGAATCAATCTTAATTTGGTAGAGTCAGGTGTTTCTGGTATCTGGAAGAACACTGAATTGATCATGTGGAGGACAATACGGATTGTTCACTCTTAATTAACCCGTTCAACTTATTTTTAAAAAAGAAAAAATTCCGTGACTCCACAAAGGTGTGATCTCACGGACTTTTGTCCCCTGGTATAACAATCGGTGAATTTGTTTATTATCATTGCATAGTTCTTTTAGCATATTCACAGCCATTGACAAGCTTTATCGAATCTTTACAAAAAATCCCTAAAATTTCAACGTTTGATAAAGGGATTTACAGTTGTATTTTGATCAAACAACCCCAAGTTCGCGGATAACAGTTCTTCCAACCGAATGGAACAATCTGGATCAATTTCTCTGGCCAGCGAAGTCAACCCAGACGGAACTTCTCACGCGCTTACTGATGCGTCCAACGCTTGCTTGTCGAAGTGCTGATCAGTGATCACTGATAACTGATCACTGATGACTGATTACTGTTTTAGCTTTTCTGCTAACAGTTGATTGGTCAGTTTTGGATCAGCCCGTCCACTGGTTTTCTTCATAATTTGACCGACAAAAAATCCTTGTAACTTCGTTTTTCCAGCCCGATATTGTTCGAGTTCTTTGGGATTTTCTGCCAAGATTTGATCAATAATTTCATTTAACGCGGTTGGATCAGACAGTTGAATTAATCCTTTTTTCTCAACTAAAGCTTTCGGTGAACCCCCTTGGGACAACAATTCAGGGAGTAAATCCTTGGCAATTTTCCCGCTAATGGTTCCCGCTTCAATGAGTTGAATTAACTCCGCTAATCCTTCGGGTTTTAAGGCAATTTCCGTAATGCCTAATTTTTCATTTTTCAGATAAGCGGTCATATCCCCCATAATCCAGTTAACCGCTTGTTTAATATTTGCACCTGCGGCAATGGTGGCTTCAAAATATTCAGAAATCGGGCGATCATCGGTTAAGACACGAGTATCATAAGCCGATAATCCTAATTCGGTTTCATAGCGATGCCGTTTTTGGGCGGGAAGTTCAGGAAGTTCTGATTTCCAATGATTTAATTGAGTTGAAGAGACTTCAATCGGCGGAAGATCGGGTTCTGGAAAATAGCGATAATCACTCGACCCTTCTTTCACCCGCATACTAATCGTGCGTTGGCTTCCTTCTTCCCATAATCGGGTTTCTTGAATAATTTTTTCCCCGGCTTCAATGGCGGCAATTTGCCGTTCTATTTCATAATCAATGGCCCGTTGAATGGCGCTAAACGAGTTCATATTTTTAATTTCAACTTTGGTTCCGAACTCTTTTTGACCCACGGGACGCACGGAAATATTCACATCACAGCGCAGAGAACCTTCCTGCATATTGCCATCACTCACGCCTAAATACCGCATAATTCGGCGCAATTCTTGACCATATTCGGCGGCTTCTTGTCCTGACCGAATATCCGGTTCAGAGACAATTTCAACTAATGGAATTCCCGCCCGATTATAATCTACCATTGAATAGGTTGAACCGGAGAGGCGATCGCTTCCTCCATGCACTAATTTACCCGCATCTTCCTCCATGTGAAGACGAGTAATCCCAATTTTTTTCCGAGTGGCATTTCCTTGGTCATCGACCATCTCAATTTCTAACCAACCATTGGTGGCAATGGGTAAATCATATTGAGAAATTTGATAATTTTTAGGAAGATCAGGATAAAAATACTGTTTACGATCAAATTTACTGTAAGGCGCAATATCACAATTTAAAGCTAAACCTGCTTTAACTGCATACTCTAGGACTTTCTCATTCAAAACAGGTAAAACGCCAGGTAATCCCATACAAATCGGATCAATATTGGCATTCGGATCAGCCCCAAATTTTGTGGAGGAACTGGAAAAAATTTTCGTTTCTGTACTTAACTGACAATGGGTTTCTAACCCAATAATCGCTTCATACTTTGTTTGAACAGGTGCAGTAGCAGCCATAGGCAACATCAACTTTTTCTCACAACTTAGTTCTATTGTAATACAAACCGATGAAACCGACCTTGATTTGTTCTTAATCTCATGCAGAAACCCGGTTTCTGAAGCTAGAATTTGGATGACCTCCCCAAAATTTGAGGAAGAAACCCGGTTTCTCCGTGTTGTCCTCCTATCCGCTGCAATTGTGATCCGGATTAACTCTAACTCTCCTTCTCTGGAGAGAGACCCCAAAATGCAACTATCAAATAAAATCTCAGAATGCTTAACTTCGACTGGGATCAGCTTTTGGCCAATCCTAATTGATAAAAAATGATTATCTCTAATATTTTGATAGAGAAAAAAGTTAGAATTTTAACGTTAAGCTGTATTGCTGAATCGAGCTAAGTAACCATGCAAATTTCTAATTTTACCCTCAAAACGCCAAGCGATCGCAATCTTCTGAAAAAACGCTTAAAAATTGACTCTCTCCTCAACAAAACCACGATTGTTTCAGGAGATGATGTGATCGAGGGATTAACTCAAACTCCCAAAACCTTACCCCCCAAATATTTTTATGATGATCGCGGATCATTGTTGTTTGAACAAATTTGTGAGTTACCGGAATATTATTTAACTCGCACAGAAACCGCCATCTTACAACAATATGCCTCAGCAATTGCCCATTTAACAGGCCCCTGTGAATTGGTCGAATTAGGAAGTGGCAGTTCTACAAAAACCCGAATTTTATTAGATGCTTATCAAGAATTAGGTCATCCCCTTCATTATTTACCCATTGATATTAGTGGGGGAATTTTAGAAGAAAGTGCCTATTCTTTGTTAGCAGATTATCCCACTTTACATATTCATGGAATTGTTAGCACCTATGAAACGGCTTTAACACACCTGAATGCTTGCCCGTTACCGACTCGAATGATTAGTTTTATTGGTAGCACATTAGGAAATTTAACGCCGCAGGACTGTGAAAGTTTCTTTTCTCATATCGTTGAAGCATTGCAACCCGGGGATTATTTTTTACTAGGAGTTGATTTACACAAATCTCAGGAGATTTTAGAACCTGCTTATAATGATGCTCAAGGGGTAACGGCAGCATTTAACCTAAATATGTTGCAGCATTTAAACCGTTTATATGAGGGCAATTTTAATGGGCAGCAGTTTGAACATTTTTCTTTTTATAATCAAGAAAAACATCAAATTGAAATGCACTTGAAAAGTTTGCGATCGCAAACGGTTGAATTACGTCGTTTAAATTTAACCGTTGAATTCGCAGAAAATGAAACCATTCATACCGAAATTTCTCGCAAATTTGAAATTCAACCTCTACAAACCGAATTACAACAATTAGGCTTAATTCCTGTCAAAGCTTGGACAGATGAAAATCAATGGTTTGGTTTGCTGTTATTTCAATTCCAACCTTAACCTCAATTAAACAATTAATTTATTATCCCCAAATTCACCACCTTGTCGGGTGGGCTCTGCCCACCAATAACCTTTAATTTAACAACAATTTTTGCCGGAATTAATCATGATGGGCATAGCCCATCCTACTAACGAAGGCTTAAAACTTTAACGATTTCTCCGGCTTTAATTTGAGATTGACCGATGGGTAAAACCGCTAATCCTGTAGTTTGGGCAAGATTAATTAAATTCCCCGAAATTTGGCTTCCTTTTGCTAATTCAAATTCATATTCCCCATCCACTAAACGCAGTTGACCCCATAAATAAGTTTCTCGGCTTCCGCCTCCTTTTAAGTCTTGACGAGATCGCGCTTTCACCCAATTCGGCCCCCAAAAATGTTGTAATAATCCCGATTGTTTTTTAATCGCAGGTTGCACAAACCGCCAACAGGTTACTAAAGCGGAAACCGGATTTCCAGGTAAACCAAAATATAAACAATTTGGAAAGGTGGCAACGGTTAACGGTTTTCCGGGTTTAATTGCCACCGCTTGAATATGAATTTTGCCGCCTAATTCGGTTAAAATTTCTTCTACATAATCATAATCCCCAACGGAAACCCCACCCGTTGATAACACAATATCCGCTTTATTAATCGCCTGAGAAATCGCATTTTTTAATGCTTCCGGTTGGTCAGGAATAATCCCAAATCGGATCGGTTCTGCCCCTAAACTTGCTACAAATGTTGCTAAAGCATATTGATTTGAATCAACCAACTGTCCTGGCCCTAAAGGTTCTTCAGGAGACACTAATTCATCCCCTGTCGAAATTAATGCGACTCGCAACCGTCGATACACGGGAACTTGTAAACATTGCGCTGCTGCTAATACCGCAATATCCGCCGCCTCTAACGGAATACCTGGGGTTAATAAGGCTTCCCCCGCTTGATAATACGATCCTTGATACCGAACAAACGCTTTCGGTTGGGGTTGGGAGAGAATTTTCACTAAATTTCCCTCCCGTTGGGTTTCTTCCTGTATAACAATGGTATCCGCCCCCGATGGCAGACAAGCACCTGTAAAAATCCTGGCGGCTTGTCCCGGTTGAATTGTTTTTTGCGGTGGATATCCGGCGGGAATTTCTTCGACAATTTCTAAAATTTTGGGATGTTCTGGGGAAACATCAGCCACATCTTCAGATCTCACCGCATACCCATCCATTGCGGAGTTATCCCAGTGGGGAAAGTCTAACTGACTGGTGACAGATGTGGCTAAAACTCGCCCCGATGCGGTTAATAAACTGACAATTTCTTGATCCTGTTCTGCATTTAGGGGGTTGACTAAATTTAAAATAATTGATTCCGCTTGTTCAACAGGTAATAGGGTCATTGATTCTGCATGGCAACTCTGTTGATAGTGTATCGAGAATTGATTAGGTTGTTAATTTTTTTAGAATAATCTTTACTAAAGATAACTTTTCAAAATCGAGTTTCAGTTAAGCACTGATCCAAAATTATTGGCACTGTCATTGGTGAAGGTCGCGATCGCGGAATGAAGAATATAGCCCTGATCAGTAGATAATTTATTGGGTTTGACTGCTTAAGGATAAGCTAGGGTGAAATGGGATGAGGAAATCAGAAACTATCCAATTCATTTTTTATGCTTGTTAACTTTTCCGATATTATCTAAATATTCTCAATTATCGCTAAAAATAATAATGGAAACAAACACTTCAACACAACCCACCCTCACCGCTGAACAACATCGTCAGAAAATGCAGCGTCGCAAGGAAGTTCAAGATCAACGGGTTGCAGAACGCAATTTAACCAAAGGGTTAATTATTGTTCATACTGGAAATGGCAAAGGAAAAACGACCGCCGCGTTGGGAATGGTGTTGCGTTCCCTGGGTCATGGATACCGGGTCGCTATTATTCAGTTTATTAAAGGCGCTTGGGAACCTGCGGAAAAAGCGGTTTTTAGTTTATGGCCAGACCAGTTAGAATTTCATGCGTTAGGAGAAGGGTTCACTTGGGAAACCCAAGATCGCGATCGCGATATCCAAAAAGTTCGTGAAGCTTGGGAGTTAGGATTATCCTTCATCCGCAACCCTGAATTTAAGTTAGTTCTTCTTGATGAAATTAATGTGGCGATGAAATTAGGCTATTTACCCGTTGAAGAGGTGTTAGCGGGACTGGCTGAAAAACCGGAAGACTCCCATGTGATTTTAACGGGTCGAAACGCACCCCAGGCGTTAATCGAGCAAGCTGACCTGGTAACAGAAATGACCCCGGTTAAGCACCCGTTCAGAGAACAAGGCATCAAGGCTCAACCAGGGATCGAGTTTTGAACTAAGAATTAAGAATTAAGAATTACCTATTATAGTAACCTGATTCCTCCCCAACTGTAAAGGGGGTCAGAAAAAAAAGTTGGGGGAGCGGAGGGAGCGGAGGGAGCAGGGCAGGGCTGTTTCATTCTTTTCAGTAAATTCCTTTGACCTAACCCCCCAACCCCCTTCCCTGCAAGGGAAGGGGAGTAATTAATACTTTTTGATATTTAATAGTAAAAATTCTTTCCCCCTCTCCTTGTAGGAGAGGGGGTTAGGGGGAGAGGTCATAGAGGATTTGCGGGCGAAAATGAAACATCCCTAGGGGAGCAGGGGGAGCGGGGGGAGCGGAGAGAGCGGAGGGAGCAGGGGGAGCAGAGGGAGCGGAGGGAGATAATTCTTCTTTTTCCTTCTCCTGCCTTCTGCCTGCTGCCTTCTGTCTTCTGCCTCCTGCCTTCTGCCTTTTGCCTTCTGCCTTCTGCCTCCTGCCTCCTGCCTTCTAACTGGCTAAGTATTCCCGAACTTGGGCTTTGCGACGACGCAGGTGGTTGAGGGCTTGGTTTTCCAGTTGTCGCACCCGTTCTCGGCTGATGTTCATGCGAACACCCACTTTAGACAGGGACATTTCTTTACCGTCTTCTAAGCCATAACGCAGCGTAATCACTTCCCGTTGTTGGGGCGTTAAATCAGCCAGTAAGTCTTTCAAGTCTTGACGGAGCAAGTCTTGAGTCACTAAGCTATCGGCGGAAGTGCTTTCATCTTCCAACAGATCTTGCAGTTCCGTATCTTGGTTATCCCCAACCCGCAAATCTAAGGACACCGGATGACGAGACGCCAGTAAATAATCCCGAATTTGAGTCGGATCTAATTCTAAGGCTTCTGCAATTTCCGTGGGGGTCGGGTTCCGGCCTAATTTTTGTACCAGTTCCCGTTGCACTGTTTTAATTTGATTCAGTTTTTCGGTGATGTGGATGGGTAAGCGGATCGTGCGAGAGTTTTGAGCGATCGCACGGGTAATCGCTTGACGAATCCACCAGTAGGCATAAGTGGAGAACTTATAACCCCGCATCGGATCAAATTTTTCCACCCCTCGTTCTAAACCGAGGGTTCCTTCTTGGATCAGATCCAAGAATTCCATATTGCGTTTTTGGTATTTTTTAGCAATGGACACCACCAGGCGCAAGTTCGCTTCAATCATCTTTTGTTTGGCGCGACGTCCAAGTTCGATGACTTCATTGAGTGCTTCCTTGCTCATCCCCACCGCTTCAGTCCACTCTTCCTGACTCGGTTCGCGACCCAGTTTGGCGGCGAGAGCGTCTTTGGCTTCCAACTGCTGCATCATTTGCTGCACCTGCTTGCCATAGGTAATTTCTTGATCTCTCGTCAACAAAGGAACACGACCAATTTC
>JBMDYE010000380.1:0-1884 GCA_048595135.1 Planktothrix sp.
GGCCAATTTTCTAAAATTCGTTTTTCTCCGTTAATGGTTGCTTCGCCAATCGAACCATTTTTTTGATAAGTTAAGGTTAAGCGATCGCCTGCTAAACTTTGATAACTTAATTTTCCTTGAGTTTTCCAATTTTGATCATCAATTTGGGTGCGATCTAAAGCGGTTTTTAACTGTTGAAAAGTTGGATAATCAGCCACAGAAGCAACATCGGTGATCCAAGCGGTTTGAGTTCCGTTTGCCGATAATGCTTGTAGATTTTTATCTTTTTCAGAAAGGGGCGAAATCAATTCGATTTTCTCTCCCCAAGGTCGCGCCACTAACCAAACATTTTTGATCTGCCAAATGTACCAATTATTATATTGTTTAGGTTGACCATACTGAAGAGGTAAAACTAAATTAGATCGAGGAGGAACCCCTGCTTTTAAATCAGTTTCATTTAAAATTAACTGAAAAATAACGGCTGCTTTCTTCTGCATTAATTGATCCCCAGGACTACGACCTGTTCCTTGGGGACTGTGATAAGTTCCTCCTAAACTAATCACCGCATTTTGTTGATCTTTCGGATCACGAACGACTAATTTATAAGTGGCATATTGGGCGCGAATTGTGCCTTTAACTTGATAGGTTCGAGCAGGTTCTAACAGGGTTCCTAAACTATAATCTTGAGTAATATAAAAGTTTTCCCAAAGGCGATTACTATCATCATAACTATAATAGGCGGGGTGGCTAGCTCTGGCTTCAAAGGGAAGGGGAATTTCTTTGCGGGCGATCGCTTTTAAATGTTCAGGGGGACGATAGGAACTTAACGCAGCAGGTAACGCTAACCGAGCATAATTTTGATTCATTTTTTCAGCAAATTCTGGGTTTTCTCCCCACCATAACCACGCCACTGCGGTTAACCCACTATTCCAAGTATGACGATCAAATCCGCGACTTTCTGCCCCTCCTGCGGTTCCCCAACTGAGGCGTAATGCCATATTGGTTGCAAACCAATCTAACAATCCTTTTGCTAATTCTCGGAGTTTTTCATCTTCGGAAAAGTCATATAAATTTAATAACCCGCTAATACTATATCCATAATAAGTTGAGGAATGAAATTCTCCTTGTCCAATAGTTAAAAATTTATTTAATTCTGACCGTAACCACGCGTCATTTGTTGCCGCACTGGCTGGATCACCAACGGGAAAACCGCTATTATTCATTAACGCTAAACCGGAAGCCCGCTGCATAAACATATGATTTTCTGTACCGCCTTCTGTCCATTCTAAAACGCTGGGTAATTCTAATTGACGACGATAAGCGAGTTTAACGTCTAGGGGCATTATCTCTTTAAATAAAAAGAAAATTCTCACATCTAAGGGCGCGCGAAAATGGTAAAGATCTTGTTTATCTTGATCCATTTTTAATAAAATATCCCAACTGTGCTGCGGGTTATAACGCTTTCCTTGTGGTTCATTAATTAAGCTTAATCGTGCTAAAATAGTCGGTAATAAATATTTGTGAGGATCACCGAGTTTAATTCTTCTCCACCAAGCATCCTGCTCATCTAAATCAATGGCTGCTAATTTTTCTCGAATGGCTAATCCTCTAGCTTGAAACGCGATTTCTTCTGGGGAATTGGGGTTAGGAGGTTGAGGGATTACCAAGGTTGAGGAGGGGGAATTCTGCGGTGGCGTTAAAGCGGATTCGGTCAATAAAATATTAGGAAAATCCGAAGAAGTTTCAAAGGGTTCTGATGAAGGGGTAGAACTATCAACACGACAGCCAAGGCTAGAAATGGATATTAAAATTAACGAAAAAACAAGGGGAACTTGGGTTGTCGTTGCTTTCCAATTCATCATAGCTTGAGTCAGGAAATTTTTAGGTGATATTTATAGGGTAACA
>JBMDYE010000381.1:0-14287 GCA_048595135.1 Planktothrix sp.
TCCCTATGCGGTCGATTTACCCGGTTATCAATATTGTCATCAAGCCATTCAAGAACAAGTCACCATTGAGTATGAGGAATTTAACCCAGTCATTGGTAAATGGTTTTCTATACGGTTGTATCCCTCTACCCAAGGTTTATCTCTTTATTTTGAAGATATTACCGAGCGCAAACAATCAGAAATTGCCCTACAGCGCAGCGAAGAACGGTATCGCTCCCTGGTTGCCGCCACCAGTCAAATTGTCTGGATCGTTGATGCTCAAGGCGTGACCACTGATATCCCCACTTGGCGAGAGTTTACGGGTCAAACCGTTGAAGAAGTGAGAGGATTAGGTTGGTTAAATGCTCTGCATCCCGATGATCGAGCCTACACCGCTCAAAGCTGGGCTGAAGCCATTGCCAATCAAACTCCCTATGAAGGAGAATATCGTCTCCGTTCTAAAGAAGGCATTTATCGCTACTTTGCCGTTCGGGGTGTTCCGGTCTTTGAAACAGATGGTACGGTTCGCGAGTGGATTGGAACCTGTACAGATATTGATGATCGCAAGCGGTTTGAAGAAGCGGTGCAAGCTAAAAATAACCAAATTGCGATGATCTTTGCCAGCATTACCGACGCTGTGATCAGTTTAGATCGGCAATTCCGTTATATCTATGTTAATCGCAAAGCTGAAGAGATTTTAGGGAAATCCAAAAAAGAGTTACTGGGCAATTATGTCTGGGACGTTTTTCCTGAGTTCGTTCACTTACCCAGTTACAACCATTGTCATCAAGCTTTAACGGATCAAGTTAGTATCGAGTCCGAAAGTTATTACCCCAACTTGGGCAAATGGCTGTCTGTGCGTCTCTATCCCTCTGGGCAAGGTTTATCCATTTACCTACTCGATATCACCCAACGTAAACAAGCAGAAGAACAGTTACGCCTCAGTGAAGCTAAATTTAGGCGTTTAGCGGATTCTAATGTAGTAGGGATTATGACTACAAACTATCGAGGAGAGATTACCCAAGCCAATGATGCCTTTCTGGCGATGCTGGGCTACACCCAGGATGATTTGAAAGCAGGTCAAATCAATTGGCGTCACCTCACACCCCCTGAATATTTAGCCCAAGATGAACGCATCTGGGAAGAGCAAATTCGCAAAACAGGGACGTTTGCGCCGTTTGAAAAGGAATATTTCCGCGCAGATGGTAGTCGGGTTGCGATCTTAGCGGCGGGGGCGTTGTTAGAAGATGCAGAGCAATCAACCATCTGTATTATTCTGGATTTGAGCGATCGCAAACAAGTTGAAGCTGAACGAGAAGAACTGTTAAAACGCGAACAAGCCGCCCGGGAAGACGCAGAAGCCGCCAGTCGGATGAAAGATGAATTTTTGGCGACCCTTTCCCATGAACTGCGAACCCCCATGAATGCCATGTTGGGTTGGACAAGCTTACTGAGAAGCCGCAAACTCAACGAAACTACCACCGTCCGGGCGTTAGAAACGATTGAGCGCAATACCCGCTTACTCAATCAACTGATAGAAGATATTTTAGATGTGTCGCGAATTGTTCGGGGTAAAGTCCACCTTAATCTCCAACCTACCCTATTGTTACCTGTCCTGGAAGCCGCCCTTGATACCGTCCGTTCTACCGCAGAAGCAAAAGATCTCAAAATTCTCCTCGAAACCTTCGATACAGACTCGATTGTGGTCATGGGTGATAATAGCCGCTTACAGCAAATTATCTGGAACTTACTGTCTAACGCGATTAAATTCACGCCCTGCGGAGGCTGTGTCACGGTGACGCTTTCGGTCGTCCCCGATTTTGAGCTTACAGAACCAGGGGAAGAGATCTTCGTCAGGGAATCGGCTCAAATTAAAGTTAAGGATACGGGAATTGGGATTAAACCTGAGTTTCTCCCCTTCGTGTTTGAGCGGTTTCGTCAAGCGGATAGTTCGATTACGCGATCGCATGGCGGGTTAGGATTAGGACTCGCCATTGTTCGTCAGTTAGTCGAATTACATGGGGGAACAGTAGAAGCTCATAGTCCAGGGGTGGGTCAAGGAGCCACTTTTGTTGTGAATTTACCTGTGAAGCAACCCGAAAGAAGAAACTTGAGTGATCAATTTGATAGTACCATTGATTCTTCCTTGAGAATGCCCGATCAATCCTTGAATAATGTGCAGGTTTTAGTAGTGGATGACGAATTGGATGTGAGAGAGTTACTGAAGGTAATTTTAGAAGATTGTGGCGCAAAAGTAACCACCGTTGCATCGGCAAAAGAAGCGTTAGAAACTTTGGTTAAAATTCAACCTGATTTGATGGTAAGTGATATTGGGATGCCACAAATTAATGGTTATTCTTTAATGGAGCAAATTAGAAAAGAAAGTAATATTCCAGCGATCGCGTTAACCGCTTATGCGAGTGCCGATGATCGCAATACCGCCCTAGCCGCAGGTTTTCAGCAGCATATTTCTAAACCTGTAAATCCAATCGAGTTAATTGAAGCGATCGCAAACCTATTAAAAGAATTAACAATTAAGAATTAAGAACAGATTGTATGGTAGGTGGCATTGATGTCACGCTGATCCCAAACTTGAGTCGTCCGTTGTCACCACCCGACCCTAAAACAAAAATTAGATTCCATCCTTAAATGTTTGCTATAGAATTGATGATGGGCATAGCCCATCCTACAATTCTTAATTCCCTATGTATCTTTCCGCATATTTCGACGGGCAATCCACAGCCCAAACCAAATAATTAAACTTAATAAAACAATCTTAGAAACGGGGCCTAAATATTCATCGACTAACTCATAGTTATCCCCTAATAAAAATCCGGCATACGTTAGGAAAGTCACCCAAAGGGTTGTGCCAATGGTTGAATATAGCAGAAACGGTAATAACGGCATATTGTTTAAACCCGCAGGTAAAGAAATTAATGTTCTCACCCCAGGAACTAAACGACATAAAAAAACGGCCTTTCCGCCATGCCGTGTAAACCAATTATTTGCTTTATCAATATCCGCTCCCGACACCGTTATCCATTTTCCGTAGCGGTCTGCCAATTGTTTTAAACGAGGTTCTCCAAAAAATTTTCCGGCATAATACCAAGGAAAAGCTCCGACAACGGTTCCCACAACCCCTGATAAAATTGCTGGAATGATTTCCATATTTCCCTTAGCAACGGTAAAGCCTGCTAACGGCATAATTAATTCCGAAGGAATGGGAGGAAACAAATTTTCTAAAAACATTAATAACCCAATCCCCAAATAACCCAGGGATTCCATTGTATTTGTAATCCATTCAACCATGATGTTTTTAATCAGTAATTAGTAGTAGGGGCGAAGCATTCGGACAGTGAGCTAGGGTAAAAACCGATAACTTACCTACCGAATGCTTCGCCCGTACAGTTATCAGTAACAGAGTGAGCAGTTAAAGTCTTAATTCTTAATTCTTAGTCCCTTAATTTAATCGTTACCGCAGGCGGAGCCTGCAATAAAGCATTGCTAGGTAGAACCTAGCAACGAGAAACAACTAATAACTACCAAATGGTGACTGGTGACTGATGACTGGTGACTGTTTAAGTTCCCACTGTCCAAGAGTTGATATACTCGTTTTGTTCTGCCGTTAAGGTATCAACTTTGATGCCCATTGCGGTCAGTTTTAACCGAGCAATTTCTTGGTCAACATCGACTGGAATTGAATGAATACCGGGTTCTAATTTGCCTTGATTTTTAACCAGATGTTCGCAAGCTAAGGCTTGGTTGGCAAAGCTCATATCCATCACAGCGCTGGGATGTCCTTCCGCCGCTGCCAAGTTAATTAAACGACCTTCACCCAACACCACAACGGATTTACCATTGTTTAATTTATATTCTTGGGTAAAGTTGCGAACTTCTTTAATTTCAGTCGCTTTTTCAGCTAAGGTTTTCAGGTCAATTTCAATATCAAAGTGACCGGAATTACAGACCATGGCGCCATCTTTCATGACGTCAAAATGTTCGCCGCGAATCACGTGTTTATTTCCGGTAACGGTAATAAACAAATCACCCAGAGGGGCGGCTTCATCCATGGGCATAACGCGGAAGCCATCCATCACCGCTTCAATGGCGCGAACTGCGTCAATTTCCGTCACAATCACGTTAGCGCCTAAACCGCGTGCGCGCAGTGCAGTGCCTTTTCCGCACCAACCATAACCCGCAACCACAATGGTTTTACCTGCTAATAAAACGTTAGTGGCGCGGATAATCCCATCTAACGTCGATTGACCTGTCCCATAACGGTTATCAAAGAAATGTTTGGTATCGGCATCATTGACGTTCATGGCGGGGAACGTTAACACCCCATCCCGTAACATGGCTTTTAAACGGACAATTCCGGTTGTGGTTTCTTCGGTTGTCCCGATTAAATCAGCAATTTGCTCTCTTCGTTCTTGAATTAAGGTGGCGACCACATCACTACCATCGTCAATAATAATATTCGGACGATGATCTAAAGCGATTTGGACGTGACGACGATAGGTGTCGGCATCTTCCCCTTTCATCGCAAACACGGGGATGCCATAATCTTCCACTAAACTTGCCGCCACATCATCCTGAGTGGATAGAGGGTTACTGGCAATTAACACCGCATCCGCACCCCCCGCTTTTAGGGCAATGGCTAAATGGGCGGTTTCAGTGGTCACGTGGCAACAAGCGACTAAGCGAATTCCTTCAAATGGCTTTTCTTGGGCGAAACGTTCTTGAATTTGGCGCAGCACAGGCATTTCCCGTCCAGCCCACTCAATCCGTTGTTTTCCTTTGGGGGCGAGGGAGGAATCTTTAATTTCGCACTTGATGCGGGTGGGTGTTGCAATCATGAAGTTGTTTCCTAGACAGACTATATCGTTTCCAATTTCTCGGGATGCCTGAATGTCCGGCATTGGTGGCCTGACTTTAGCATCCTGTTGCTGACGCACCAGGGGAACGAGGGGTTCCAGGTGATAAAAATTTGTTGTTTCAATTTATTACGATAAACCCTATCGTCCCAGTTGTCATCTTGGCCCCACCGCCACCCCCACCCGTAGGATGGGCTATGCCCATCAATCCTCAATTGATAATGGCATTAAAAATTAACGATTTTTATGAAGAATTTAGACTAATTAAAGTTAACATAAAATCAAATAAATGCCAGTGATTGCTAATTAATCATAGCAATCCTTCGTTTCGTAATTCTTCTAATTTTATGATCGCTTTTCATAATAACAAAGGAATAGTAAACCAATTTATTATCAACAATTCTAACAGCTAATCTAATCATTAACGAATAACTTTAAAACTCAATAGCTTGACAAAACTCGACAAAAAACGCAATCTTAGAACAGCTAAAAATTATTAATCAGAGAGTTTTGAGCATTGCCTATGTTCCCTGTGCTTCCTGCTGTGATGTTGGCTCAATCCGTGATTACCACTCCTCCCCCCTCCATTACACCCCCCTCTGCTAGACCTGAGCCACCTCGACCCTTTATCACCCAACGGCAGGAAATTAGAACCTTACCAGGACAGTTAAACGGGGTTCCAGTGTTTAATAGTAATAGTCCTGAAGTCGTGAAAGGAGAAGGCATTCTTCTTTCTACCTTTGCGCCAAATGCTAAACGATTTCCCAATGCTCACTTAAATCAACCCTTAAGCGGACGATTTGACTTTTTTTCCCATCATATTGCTCGTCCGTTGAATAAAACAAAAACCCTACACCAAGGCTTTATTGTTTATAACCCTAGTCCTCGACCTGTTACGTTAAAAATTCTGCAAGGAATTAGTTATATTACCGCCACCGATGCCCCGTTTACGAATCTTCCCCCAATGGTCGAAGACCCGGAAGGTCGTTATTTTTCCGGGCCAGGTTCACGGGTGATGGGGGATATTTTACGAGGTAGACATCAACGCAGTTTTCCTGAACAAATGATTATTCCACCCCTTCAAAGTCAGGTGGTTTTTAATTTACCCATTCCCACAGCTAGTGCGCGAACAACGTTTATTAAATTAGAGAGTGACGGCCCAGTTTATTTAGCGAATTTAGTGCGTTTTCCCGCTCCCCAACGTCCGTCTATTTTACCGAATATTCCCGGTTTTCCAATTTCAATCCCATCAGGAAATTCAGCACCCTCCTTAACTCAATGGTTAGAGCTTTTAAACAGTGGAAAATTAACAGAACCGAGGGAAGCTGTCCCGACGTTAGTAGATAATCCGATTCAGGGAGAAAAAGTTTATGGTCGGGTGGCGGGAGTGTCGCTTGGTTCGGAATGGACAGGAACATTAGTAGACCGTCCTGGGGTGAATTATTTAACCATTCCTTATCGCGGTTTTGCCTTTTCTTATCCCTTAAGTACAGTGGCAACCGCAACCTTAGGAACCGGACAAAATCAAAGTGCGCCGTTAATTGCCCGTTATCCTGATACAGCCATTCGCGCTCACGGAAATTATGGCGTTCATTATATTTTAACGTTACCGTTATATAATTCTTCTCCTCAACAACAAACGGTTACTTTATCGATTCAAACCCCCTTTAAACAAAATGTCGCTTCTAATCGGTTGACCTTTGCACAATCTCCCCAAGGACAGGTTTTTTTCCGAGGAACAGTGCGGTTTACTTATACCAATGATCAAGGACAAACGGCAATTCGATATTTTCATTTAGTGCAACGTCAAGGACAACAAGGAGAACCCTTAGTGACATTAAATTTACGTCCTGGGGAGTCTCGTTCTGTGCAGGTTGATTTTCTTTATCCCCCCGATGCAACCCCTCCTCAAGTCTTAACAGTAAACACATTGGAGTAAATATTTGTCTCCTTTTTCTCGTTTCTCGTTGCGAGGTTCTACCTCGCAATGCCTTGTTGCAGGCTCCGCCTGCTGTAATCATGAGGCAGAGCCTCTATAATAAGGTTCCCTGGTAGAACCAGGGAACCAGGGGGAACCAGAGACCAGGGACAATATTAAGGCAACAATTGCCACTGTTTTAACGTATTGTCTAAACTGCCGCTAATTAACGTATTGTTGCGGGGATTAAATGTGACATTCACCCAAGCGCGATGTCCTTTCAACGTTCCTTTTAATCCACCACTGGGAACATCCCAAACTTTCACAGTGCCGCTAAAATCCCCACTGGCTAAGGTTTGACCATCGGGACTAAACGCAACGGAGTGAAGTTTATCCGTATGTTCAAATAAAATTTGTTGGGGAACGTTACTAAAATACACGGATTCGAGTTGGTTCAAGTCCCATAATTTTACCGTATGATCCCAACTTCCCGTGGCTAAGGTTTGACCATCGGGACTCACCGCCACTGACCAAATCGCTTCAGAATGGGCTTGAACCATCCGTAACAGTTCTCCCGTTTGCCAATTCCACAATTTCACCACCCCACTACTGGCGCCACTGACTAAAGTTTGGTTATCGGGACTGAAGGCAACCGACTGGATATCCTCCCCTGGTTCCTGTAACGTCCTTAACTTATGTCCGGTGTAGATATCCCATAAGGAAATCGTTTGGTCACGACTGGCACTAGCGATAGTTTCTCCGTCGGGACTAATGGCGACGGAATTTACCCACCCTTGATGACCTTTAAGAATTTTTTTCAGCCGTCCACTCCATAAATCCCAAACTAAAATATTTTTATCGCCACTACCGCTCACTAACGTGCGACCATCGGCACTAATCGCTAAAGTTCCAACGGGTTGAGAATGTCCTGAGAGGGTATTGATTAATGCACCCGTTTCCGCATCCACAATCTGAATGGAACCATTGGTATTTCCATAGACGATAAACTGACCATCAGGACTCACCGCTACTGACCAAATTGGGCCCATATTTTGGCGCAAGGTGTGCATTGCAGGTGCTTTTTCAGGAATCACGGCGTTAAACCGTTTCATGTCAGGAGGCGGAAAATGAACGTCAGGAAGTTGATAAATCGGTTCTAACGGTTGTTGGGAGGAGATTTGAGGAACTGGAGTGGTCAAACGGGAACCCATCCACAGGGATAACAACGCGAGCGCCGCCCCTGTCCAAGCGCTTAAAAGCCATTTTTGTTTGCGGGTCATATTCACCGCAATGGGAATTGGCCCGGATTTAAAATCCTGAATGACTTCCGCCACCGACTGATAGCGTTTATTGGGGTCGCGTTGAATTAATTTATTTAAAATCCGACTTAACCGATGACTAACGGGTTTTTTTAGATAATGACTCCAAACCCAAGTATTGGTTTTAATCTCCAATAAATCAAAGGGAGACATATCCGTCAGCAGATGAATACAAGTCACCCCTAAACTATAAAGGTCGCTTTTTGGGGTGATTTCTCCGGTTACCTGTTCGGGGGCGGCATATTCCGCCGAACCTTGGGGAGAAGTTAGGGAATTCATCAACGGATTAACCCCGCCAAAATCGACTAAAAACAGTTGTTTTCCATAGGATTGAGGAGCAGGAGGACGACGAATAATATTTTCCGGTTTAATATCCCCATGCACAATTCCTTGATGGTGAACAAAGTGCAGAATTGGTAAAATTTCGCTTAATAAATGCCAAATTTTTAGTTCTGGAAAGATGCCTTCTTGGTCAAGTTCTTCGGCTAAATTTCGTCCTGAGATATACTCTTGAACTAAATAGGTATAGTCTTTTTCTTGAAAAGAGGCTAACAGTTCAGGGATATAGGGATTGTTACCAATTTTGTCTAATTCGCTCACATAGTGACGAAAATCCGAAGCCAGGGTTAAACTGGCGGGATGAGCAGGGGTGTCAAAAGCGGGAGAACTAAAAAATTGTTTAATCACGCAACGGGGTTTAGAGGGTTTATCTTCGTCCGTCGCTAAAAAAGTACGGTTGCAACTGCTTTGACCTAAAATTTTAACGAGGCGATAACGGTCTTTCAGACGCAGTTGAAACCCACAACTCTGACACATCATGGCGTGAGTCGGGTTCTGAGGATTCTGACATTGGGGGTTGATGCAGTAACTCATAACCGGAAGTCTTTAATCATATTTTTTCTATGATAAGTCTTTCCTAGACTTTAGCCATATTCCGCCAGAGCGATCGCTTAATCTTCACGAAACTCAACAATTCTCAAGTTTGGGGTTTCGGGGTTTGATTTGAAAAATTAGCGATCGGCTATAATAAAAGCTAATTTTCTGTTGTTCTAAACGCTCAAATCTTGATATGCCGTTGATTCGTGTCCCCAAATCTTGGGAACTTCCTGAACGAGTTGTGACGCCGGAATCTATCTTTCTTAACCGTCGTCGCTTTATGAAAAGTTTAATTGGTGCGGGAATCACGGCAACAATTCTACCTTTAGCCGGATGTCGTCAATCTCCCTCAGAAACTCAAACCGAAGCAACTGCTTTAACCTCGTTTTCCGATTTAAAAGTTAATCCTGATTTTGCCGATGTTAAAAAGCCCTTAACCCCGGAAGATTTAGCGACAAAATATAATAATTTTTATGAATATGGGGGATCAAAATCGATTTGGGAAGCGGCGCAAGCGTTACCCTTAGACGATTGGAAAATAGAAGTTTCAGGATTAGTAAAAAATCCTAAAACCTACGATTTAGATGACCTCCAGAAAAAGTTCCCCATTGAAGAACGAATTTATCGATTTCGCTGTGTCGAAGCTTGGGCAATGGTGGTTCCTTGGGTTGGGTTTCCGATGAAGTCTTTAATGGCTGATGTGGAACCGAATTCTCAAGCAAAATATGTGAGATTTTCCTCGTTTTATGATCCGAAAATAACCGTTGGGCCGGGATTTTGGGCAAATGGTTATCCTTGGCCTTATCAGGAGGGGTTAAGAGTTGAGGAAATGGCAAATGAATTAGCATTTTTTGCGATTGGAATTTACGGTAAAACCTTACCGAAACAAAATGGCGCACCGTTGCGAATGGTGCTTCCTTGGAAATATGGATTTAAAGGGGCAAAATCGATTGTCAAAATCGAATTTTTAGACAAAAAACCCGCTACCTTTTGGAATACCTTAGTCCCCGAAGAATATGATTTTGAAGCCAATGTAAACCCCAATAAACCGCACCCCCGTTGGTCACAAGCGGTTGAACGAGTGGTGGGTTACGGCCCTAATTTTTCCTGGGAAAAACAACCGACCTTACCTTATAACGGCTATGGAGAATACGTTGCTAATCTCTATAGTTAATAACCGTAGGGGCGAGGTTTTCTCGTCCTCACCGAATCACCGTAGGGGCGAGGTCAGGGTTGTTTCATTTTCCCCGTAAATTTGTTTGACCTCTCCCCCTAACCCCCACACCTACAAGGAGAGGGGGGAAGAATTTCTAATACTAAAGAACCAAAATTATTAATTACTCCCCCTTCCGAATAAAAACATTCTTCCTTTTCCCTCTCCTTGTAGGAGAGGGCAGGGAGAGGTGGAGAGGGCAGGGAGAGGTGGAGAGGGCAGGGAGAGGTTGTTGGGGGTTAGGGGGTTGTGTCCCATAGATATTTTGGGGAGAACATGAAACAGCCCTGGGGGCGAGGTTTTCTCACCCTCACCAACAGGCACAATTATTATTTAAGATTGCCACAACGTTGTTCTAAACAGGATTTTAATAATTTGGCATCAAAGATAATCGGTAAAAAATGAATGTTATTCACTTCTCGAAAATAGAATAAAATCGGAACAGGTTCCCAGAAAATTTCCCAGTTTATCCAATCTTTATAGGGAAATCGACGCAATAGTTGACCCGAACGCAATACATCTAAATCCGTTTCTGTGAATTGTAAGCGAATGGTTCCCGTTTGAAAAAATAAAAATAGCGCAAAAATTGCAATGGGAAAACCAATCACTTTTTGAACCAAAATAATCGGCACTGAACCGATTAATAAAACAATCGGGATAATATAGTTAGGCGGTAACTCAACAATATTAGAAGTTTGAGTTTGTGATGGTGTTGTTGTCATCTTTTGTTATACCTGAATTGATCTCAATTAGATTGTAACGAAAATCAGTAATCAGTCATCAGTAAAGCATTTTCTCCTTCTTCCCTTCTTCCCTTCTTCCCTTGTCTCTCCTGCCTCCTGCCTCCTTCTGACTGATTCGATTCACTCAATTACCGCACTACCCATGCCTTGGAACATAATCCAAGAGAGGAAAAAATCGAGGATAAAAATAGATAATAAGGCGGTAACAACGGCCGTTGTGGTAGATTGACCGACGCCTTTCGCACCACCTGTGGTGGTTAATCCCCAACTGGTGCCAATGACGGCAATACTCGCACCAAAAACGAATGCTTTAATTAAGGCACTTAATAAATCTGAAACTTGCAGAAAATTGCGAACAGAATCTAAAAAAATGGTCGGGGAGATATTATAAACTGTGGTAGCAATGAATAACCCGGCTGCTAACCCCGTCACCAAGCAAATAATCGTTAAAATCGGTAACATTGAACAGCAAGCAATCACACGGGGAATCACTAAATAATCTACTGGGTCAGTTTTTAACATATACAGCGCATCAATTTGTTCGGTGACGCGCATGGTGCCAATTTCCGCCGCAAAGGCAGAACAAACCCGTCCCGCCACGATAACCGCCGTTAACACCGGACTCAGTTCTCGCGCTAAGGACAGCGCCAGAATCCCCCCCACAATATTAACCGCGCCCAAGGCGACGAACTCCCGCGCCACTTGAATGGTAAACACCATCCCAACAAAGCTGGCTGTGAGGAGGGAAATCATCAGAGATTCAGGGCCAACAGCGACCATTTGTTCCAAAGTGTTACGACGGTGAATTTTGCCCCTCAGTAGGTGAACTACCACTTGTCCGGCTAGAAACAAGGCGGCAATAAATCGCTGAAGCCAAATCGTAAAGCTAGAACGAGTTTTAGAATTACTCAAGGGAATAACAATAAAATAACTTGTATAAATGTAAACAAAATTGGGCAGAATCTACAAATCTTCAACAAGTTTTATAAAGCATAAATTTAATTTTTTTAACTTTATATTTAAGATTTCTCACAGATTCGATTAAAAGGCGCGATCGCTTTTATCTTAGAGATAAGTATGTTCTATTTATGCCTGCACCCTACCCAACTCAAGTTCAGGAAATGGATATTCCGGCTTGAACGATTCCTGTTGTACTCTGGATAATCTTATGAGTATTTTTCCTTATCTGTTCCGTTCTCTGCTCATCACGATGGTTTTTAGCTTTATCACCCCCTTATTATTCATGGCGGTTGGATTAATCTGTTTTGACATGATGAGTCATCTTCCTGTAGTAGAATCTTTGGGTAAGATTGGCAGTAGCCAAATCGTTAAATTTTTATCGACCTTTGGTACTGGACACCCACTGCAAGGAGGTTTGGTGATTGCAATAACCTGTAGTTTAGTCGGTGGCCTGTTCGATACCTATGCCACTTATCACAATCATAGAATTAGCTAAACCATTGTAAATTTTGATAGTAAATGACAGTTTAAACGAAGTCAATAGGGATTCAAAATCTTTTCTCGTTCAAAGTCAGCATTTAAACCAGTACAATTGGGATTAATGTTGTTTTGCTCACAAGGATTAAAAACCATAAAATGGCTGATATTGTTGATATTGCAGTGAGTGCAGGCTCTTTTAATACCCTCGTTGCCGCTGTTCAAGCCGCTGGGTTAGTGGACGCGTTGAAAAGTCCTGGCCCGTTTACTGTCTTTGCACCCAATGACGCCGCCTTTGAAAAACTTCCCCCTGGAACAGTACAAACCCTGGTTCAAAATCCGCCTCAGTTAGCTCGAATTCTCAAGTTTCATGTGGTTTCTGGGAAACTGATGAAAGCTGATTTAGAACAACTTCCGTCGGTCACTTCTTTGGAAGGTTCCCCCATTCCCATTGATTGTTCAGAAGCTTTTGAAGTCAAAAATGCCACGGTGATTGCACCCGATATTGAAGCGGATAATGGAGTGATTCATGTGATTGATACGGTGATTTTAATGGGTTAATCAATTCTTTTAAATTTTTAATCTTTAAGATAAGAATTTAAAATCTTGAATTGACATCCTCAACGCAAAAAAACCCCCAGTAATGGGGGATGAACTTAGGGAGCTATTCCTCAAGCAATGAAGTGATAGCTATATTAAAAAGTACACGATTCTTAATAAAATGTCATCCTGGGTCGGGTGAGTTGACTCACCTAATTTCTATTCCATCCTTAAATCGGCGCTACAGATTATTACCCTAGTAGAGACGCGCCAAAAGCCTATCGGCATGGCTCCGCCTCGGCGCGTCTCTACACAATACTGGGTTTTTAACTTGAAATTGCTTCTTAACGATAATCGGTGCGTTGAATATCCCGTAACCGAGCTTCAGGACGTTTGAAGCGGTCTAATTGCATTTCAAAGAATTTGCGATTTGCCATTAAATGTTTCGGATTAGGATCATCTAACGGATACAGTAATGCCGTTCTTAATGCTTGAATCACCGCAGACGTCACACAATACATAGACCGTTGGAAACTATTCGCCAACTGAATCAACATATCGTCTTCTCCCCGACAATGTTTTTGATAATACTCTACTAAATAGGGAGGTAAGAAATGCAACATATCTTGCATTAATAACGTCGGGGGAATTCCAGCCGTTCCAACGGGGAAAATATCCGCATAGAGAATGCCATAATGAAAATCATTTTGATCTTCAGGAACTTGTTTAGCTTGGGCGTTATAAGATTTCGTTCCTCGGAACGGAGACGTGCGATAAAACACCGCTTCCACATAGGGTAACGCCGCTTCATACAGCCACATAAACCCTTTCGATTTGGGGATAATTTCATAACATTCCCCATCAATATAAACATGATGATAAATGGGGCGTCCGGCGATCGCAAAAATCCCATTCACTAAGAAATTCATCGCTTCAGGAACGCTGGTTAATTTGCCTTCATCGTAGCGATCGCTCATTTCAAAAAACACCGGAGCCATCACTTCCCAAAACAGCCCTAAATTGCTGTAATAGGACATCATTCTAACTTGTTCAATGAACAGATCTGGGAACATTTTATAAAGTCCCATCATCATCGGATTTTTCTTAAAATACGCTTTAATGGCGCGATCCGCATTGGCTTTATATTCATCGGTATCTAAATACGGATCAAATAATCCCCCCATATCCCGATGCCATAACATCGCCTGCATACAAGCTTCAGCAAATTCCATATTCACCCGGTCATGCCATAAATGATGGAGTAATTTTGACATTTTAGTTGTTTCGCCTGTTTCCATAAAGGCTAACAATTCCGGGTGTGCAGTGGCTTCACCCCGCCAAATTCTTAAATCCGCATCATCTCCCGCATAGTGATTATGCAAATCTAA
>JBMDYE010000382.1:0-12996 GCA_048595135.1 Planktothrix sp.
ACTGTTATAACCCAATTTAGGTTGAGCCAGCTAACGGGATTTTCACGAAACATGAAGCTTATCTTAAGCAGTGTATCGATTGTTAGAACCAATTGCAATAGGAAAAAAAGAGAGAGGGGAGCGGGGGAGGCGGAGGGAGCGGAGGAAGAATTTCTTCATTGGGTAGGGGCGGGATCTTACGTCCGGTAAGTTATTGGTTTTTCTCCTAAATTTCTGCCCGAAAGATCCCGCCCCTACTTCGCCCCTACGGGTGACGGGTGACTGTTACAAACTTTTATGGGTTTGACATTCAGTAGCCGCCGTTCCTAGACGTTCTAGGACTTGATCGGCCGTAATTAAACGAGTTAGCATGACTTGACCGATATTACTTTGAGATTGACCTTGTTGTGGGGCAGAGATCGGTTTAACCTCAAGCATGAGAACTTCATCTTCGACTCGATACAGCCACATCCGTTCCTGTTGGTGCTGATCCCAAAGACAGAAATTCATTTTTTCAATATCGGGCGCACGGCGACGAGTGGCTTGATCCCATAAGCCACCAACACCCCAAACGCGCCCCACTATCCATCCATCCGTTAAAAAGAAGTATTTCACAGACTGCCTTGAACAAACTGATTAGTGTTAGAAACTTGATGTTCTAAGATACCGTGAAATGTTGTCATCTCAGATCAAAAAAACTGGCTTCTGAGGAAACCAGATTTGTTAATTTTTATTGCAAAAATTAGTAGCTAATTTGTAGGGTCACTGAAGCTCGAACTTGTTGTTCGCCTCCGACAACGGGAGTGGGCGGAGGTGGGGCGGCTTGTGCTTCTGCTTTGTACATCACAGGCATGGGAACTGGAACACTGGCATTATTGACTTGAATGCCCACAATTTCTCGACGGGTTAAATTTAGGGCGTTTAAAACGGCATTGGCTTGCTGTTCTGCATTTTGGGTGGCGAGTTTGAGGGCTTGTTGTTGGGCGGCGGCAATTTCAGCATCTCCGGCAATAAAACTAATCCCATCAATGCGAGTTGCCCCTGCTGCAACGGCATCATCCATTAAACTGCCGACTTTTTCGGTGGGTAAACGAAAACTAACGGTATTGGTGGCGGAATATCCAGTTAACTGTTGGCGATCATTGGCATAGCTATAGACGGGGTTGAGGCGTATCCCCGTTGTTTCTAATTTTTCGACATTTCGCGATCGCAACAACTCAATAACAGCATTCGTTCGTCTAGCGGCTTCCTGTTGAACTTCGTCAGCCGTTTTCCCTTGAACTTCTACCCCCAGTTGCACTTGAGTTAACGTGGTTGGAATCATCACCATCCCTTCTCCACTCACCGTTAAGGTTCTGACTCTTTGTTCCTGAGCAAAACTAGGTGTGATCAAGGGTAAACTAACCAAACCCAAACTGAGAGATAAAGCAGCCACAAGGCTCCAAGGTCGCACCCGATATAATGATCGATTTAAAGGCATTTTAGACGTTCTCTCCTCGAATGATATTGTATTGCTATCAGGATAACCACTGACTTAGAACCAGTCTTTACCCTCCTTGTTCCTCGGTTTCGGTAGGTTATCCTAGAATTCAGGAGAAAAGAGAAGAATTAAGAAGAGGAGTCACCGAGTCACCGAGTCACCAAGTCAGAAGAATTAAGGATTGTTAACTTTTCACCCTAATGACTGATTACTGATTACTGATTACTGATTACTGATTACTGATTACTGATTTATGAATTCAACTCAAGACTTATTAACAGAGGCTAGTGAAGATTTATATTGGATCAGTGAAGCGGATTATCCGTTTGATGTGATTGTTTGGAATGAGGATAATCTTTCTGAACAAAACCTATTAGAACGGTTAGGATATCCTCCTGACTTTCCGGTAAAAAAAATCGATATTGATGATTTTTTTCAATGGGCTGTTCAAGAACAAGACTGGCAGGATGACATTGAAAGAGCCGAAGTTAAACAATATCAAATTTTAGTCGAAACTTTAAAAGCAAACTTAACGGATTTACGAGTTTATCAACTAGGAAAAACAAAGGTTGATATTTATATTTTAGGGAGAACTCCCTCTGGTGCAATTGCTGGGTTATCAACAAAAGCTGTTGAAACTTAAGCCGAGTTCTATTTCTAAAAATTTAGCGATTTTCTAATTTAGCTTGAATCTCTTTAGGAAGATTAGAGAGTAAATCTAATTTGTTTTTTGATTCGATTTCATCAACAGAAACTTGATACTTCCGCCAATTTTCTCCAACGGCTTTGGAATTGGGCATTCTAACCGCAATGACACGAGTTTTTTCAGTGATTTGATCATTGGGTTTATCGAGGACAACAATCACTTTCCAATTCCATCGAGGAATCGTCACTTTTCCTTTTGCAAAGGTTTTGAGCTTGCCTTCTGTTCCAGCAATAATATACAATTCTTTGCCTTGTTCAACTAATTCTCGACAATATTGTTCTAATTCATTCCAAGCGCCTCGATTAAGTTCAGGAGTTTGTGGAATAATATTAGTCATTAGAAAGGTAGAACTATTATCATCTTCGGTTTTAGTGCGATCGGCAGAGGGGACTAAATGACCGCGATCATACCCTGAACCTCGATAATCATTGGGTCGGACTGTATACCATCCTTGCGGAAGCATCGAATCGGGATTAAAATTGTTTTGACGTTCCACTTTCCCTAACCAACTTTTGTTCAGTTGCCAACTCACCCAGTTTGCGGTTCCGGTTTGATTGTTATAAGATAGAACATACTGAGGCTTTTCAATCAGAAAGTTTGAGGAATTGTTAACATCCGTTGTTGCCTGAGTGGGGTTGCCAAGTTTAAGATGAACGGCTGACCCCGTTGGGGGAGAAATTAGCGTTTGACAACCTGTTAAAATCAGAGATAGAGCTAATCCTAAGCTACAACCTCTTAGACGGTTTATTTGATTAGATAAATCAATCAATTTGAAATGCCTTAACATAGGGTTTTGGAATGATTTAGTTTGATGGTTGTTAGGAGTTGAGCATCTCCTTAAACCAGAAATCTTGACTTTGCTAACTTCTAATTCTATTGTAAATTAAAATCCCGTTTTTTCCTACATTCAAAATTAAAAATCTCTTAATTAATATTAGAGTTTGAGAGAGTAGCAATTTGGGAAAGAACACTGTAAAATAAGTTCTGTGAGAAACATTAATTTAGGTTCTCCTGTGATTAATATAGATAAATTTGTATGCAAACCCTCACAAATCACTATAAAACGTTACAAATTAAACCGACAGCAACCCAAGCAGAAATTAAACAAGCTTACCGTCGGTTGGCTAAAATTTTTCATCCTGACAGCCAAAATAAAACGGCTGACCATGAACAAATTATTAATATTAATGCCGCCTATGAAATTTTAGGTGATCCGCAAAAACGGCAATCCTATGATCGGCAATTGTCTTTAAATACAGAATCTTATTCTAATCCGGGAGAACCTTGGGTTTATAAGCCTCAAAAAACGGCAGCCCAAGCGGATACAGAACTGTATGATTGGATTAATAAAATTTATAAACCGATTAATCGCATCATTAACCAAATTCTGAAACCGTTTAAATCGGAAGTTGATCAATTAGCGGCAGATCCCTTTGATGATGAATTAATGGAAAATTTTCAGAATTATATTGAACGGTGTCGAACCTCTCTAGAACAAGCGCAAAAGTTATTTTGTTCTCAACCTAACCCTGCTAATGTAGCTGGGGTTGCTGCTCACCTTTATTATACCTTGAATCACTTGAGTGATGCCTTAGATGAACTGGAAATGTTTACGATGAATTATGATGATTCTTATCTGCATACAGGTCAAGAATTTTTTAGAATTGCCTCTCGTTTACGTCGCGAAGTGCAGGAAGAAATGAAAAAAATTTCTTAAGGAATTAAGCGGAGGAGTAGAGACGCGCCAATCACCTTCGGTATGGCTTCGCCTGGGCGCGTCTCTACAGGCTGGTGAGTGATCACTGCAAAAGTTGAAATTTTTATAAAAAAAGCTTAGACTGTTCTTTACATAACTTAACAACAGCACCCTTCTTTGCATTTTATGGAATGCGTAATCACTCGTCGGGCGCAGTTTTCTGCGAGTCATCGCTACTGGTTGCCTGAACTGAGCGAGGCTGAGAACTTTGAACGGTTTGGCCCAACAGCCCGCGCCCCTGGACATGGACATAACTATGTTTTGTATGTGTCAATGGTGGGTCAACTGGATGAATATGGCATGGTGTTGAACCTGTCGGACGTGAAACACACCATTAAAGGGGAAGTCATTGATCATTTAGATTTTTCCTATCTCAACGACGTTTGGCCCGAATTCCAACAAACGTTACCGACAACGGAAGCGATCGCACGAGCAATTTGGCATCGGTTAGCACCGTATCTTCCGGTTACAAATATTCAACTGTTTGAACACCCTGAACTCTGGGTAGACTATCAAGGAAACGGCATGGAAGCTTATCTCACCCTCAGTACCCATTTTAGCGCCGCCCATCGGCTGGCTCATCCTGACCTTAGTTTTGAAGAAAACTCAGAAATTTATGGGAAATGCGCTCGTCCGAATGGTCACGGACATAATTACCATTTAGAAGTCACCGTTAAAGGGGAAATTGAACCCCGTACCGGAATGATTGTTGACTTAGGGGCCTTACAAAACGTGATTGATGATTATGTAGTGGAACCCTTTGATCACACCTTTTTAAATAAAGATATTCCCCATTTTTCCAAAGTTGTACCAACGGCAGAAAATATTGCAGTTTATATTCGAGATCTGCTGCAAGAACCTGTGAAAAACTTAGGCGCCCAATTGCATAAAATTAAACTGATCGAAAGTCCGAATAATTCTTGTGAAGTCTATTGTACAAACAGTGAATCTGAAGCGGAAACGGTATCCGTTCGTGAACCGATTTTAGCCAGCGTTTAATCTCCGATTAAATCTTTTCAACTAGAAAAAAGAGCGGGTTTTCACCCGCTTTTTTATTGAGAAAATCAAATCAATGGAAAAATACTGACCGCAACTTTTGATTTTTGTAACAGATTTAGTGATTGTCCTGACGCGGAAAGGTGAATGAGTAATAAGGAATAGCAGATTTGAATTCCAAACCGTGTTGAGTTGAAGGAATACGGGAAGGAGTGCTGATTTTTTGCAGGTTGTTTCTGGAACTTCCACCTTTAGCGAGTTGAAATTTATGCGGTTATCTACGGTTGCACTTTTAACGCTGGCGGCACTTATGGCTCAAGACTCGTCCAGTGAAGCGAGTTCTATCACAGATGATAATATAAATTCTTTGTTCACGTCTTCTGAGTCAAGCAACCCTGTTGATCAAGTGGATGAAATCGCTCTTACTCCTATCCTAGCAGTTAGTGTTCCAGAATTGATAGACAGCCCCTCCTTTGCCACCTCATCTTCCCAGGGAATTAATGTTTCATTACCAATGACAACCCTACTCAATCAAACTTGGTTAGGTCAATTGGTCACCCTGAATCAAGTTGAGGAAGAAACGAACACAGCAACCCCAGTTTCTTTAGCTCAAATTAATCCGAGTTCAGCTTTAAATGCAGAATTTAGTCAAACCATTACGCTCCTGAATACTTTACTCATTGTAGCGACGTTAATTCCGAGTATAACCCTTTTATTTTTTTGGTTGGTGCGTCGTTTGGTGGTGAAAGAAATTGTCACTCAAGCTCGGAAACAACTCAATAATATTGATCAACTAGAAAATCAACTCAAGCTTTCTAAACAACGATATCATCAATTAATTCAAGATTTAGAATTACAAGTCCGCTGCGCTCAGGAATCCCTTAATTTTTTAACCCAGGAAGCAAAACTATCTAAATCTTCGATTGAGCAAGTAGAAACGCTGAAGTCTCAATTTGTGTTGCGATTACAAGGAATGATTACTGAAGTTCAAGATTTGCAAAATCAAACGGTTAGAGATTTGGAAAAAGTTCGGACAATTCAACCAAAAGTTGTTTCCATTCAACCCGCAACTTCAGAATCGGTCACATCCGTTATTAATGATGCACCTATCCCCTTAGAAAAACCGGAACCTCAATCGATGATTGGGGATGATTATCTGAAAAAAGGGGAAGCTTTATTAAATGAAGGAAAGTATATAGAAGCATTAACTTTGTTTGAACAAGCGATTAAAATTAATCAAAATTTAGATGAAGCTTGGTATAAAAAAGCAGGTGTTTTAGTTAGAATGCAACGTTATGTTGATGCGCTTTCTGCTTATGAAACCTTGGTGTCGCTTCAACCTCAAAAATATGAAGGATGGTACAATCGAGGTAACGTTTTAGTGCGGTTGCAACGGTATGTAGAAGCGATTGAATCCTATAATAAAGCATTAGAAATTAAACCAGATGATTATGAATCATTGCATAATCGAGGAGCATTACTCAGAAAGCTTAAACGGTTTGATGAGGCTTTAGCTTCTTATGATCGCGCTTTAGAGATCGCGCCTGATCAATATGAAACTTGGCATAATAAAGGAAATATTTTAGCGAAATTAAATCGATATGAAGAAGCGATAACTGCCTATAATAAAGCATTGAAAATTAATCCTAAAAAGTGGGAATTATGGTCAAATAACGCCCAAGCTTTAGTGATGTTGAAACAGGATCAGGATGCTTTAGCCTCCTATCAAAAGGCGTTAGAACTGAAACCGAATGAGGCAGAATTATGGAAAAATAAAGCAGCGGTTTTAGGAAAGTTAAATCAGATCAATGAAGCGTTAGCCGCTTATCAAAAGGCAATTCAACTGAAAACCGATAGTTATGAAGCTTGGTTAGGAACCGGGGAAATCTTAGGGAAAGTACAACGGTATTCAGAAGCGATCGCTGCTTATGAACAAGTTATTAAATTAAAACCTGATTCCGTAGAAGCTTGGCGTTCTAAAGGAATGTGTTTAGAAAAGTTAGAACAATATACGGAAGCGTTAGCCTCCTATGATGCTGCTATTTCTTGTGATCCAGAAGATGCTGATTCTTGGCGCTATCGAGGGGCTTTATTATCCAAATTAAAACAGTATCCAGAGGCAATTTCTTCCTTGGGAAAAGCAATTTCTATTCAAAAGGAATTACGAGGGACAAAAACAAATTTTGCCTCTCATACGAACCCAGATATTACTGATCAAAATCCTTCTGAGTTATCGGTAATCCCAACTTAAAGCAGTTAATCTATAACACAACACATTCTTAGAACAGCAATTTAATCTAATAAGCAGTGAATGAGTGGAGACGCGCCATGGCGCGTCTCTACAACTGTCAGGCGTAGGGCTATAGTTTTTTGAAAAAAACTGGGTTTTTAATCGCTATTGGGGTGGGATTAGTAGTGATGAAACTGATTAAATCTTTTCAGAAATTGGTCGGACTCAACCGAGGTAATAGGTAAGGTTTCTCTCGTAAAAATTAAGGTTTTTAATATTGAAAAATGGATTTCTAATCGCTCAAAGTTTTTAGACTGTATAGGAACAGACCATTGCCCAGAGGAAGAAAACTGGCGAGGTTGAAAGGTTGAGGATAAAGAAATGTAAGAGATAGGTTGAGGTTGAACTTGCATAAAACGATAGATGGTGACTTTACTATTTAATCATCCTTCTGCAACCCAAACAAATCTGTGCCTAACGTCTTGTTAGTTCGTGAAGTTGATCAAATTCCGGGGTGAGCTTCATCAGATGGGAATGTGATTTTTCAAGGGAATTAAGGTGATCGCAATCACGCTTCAGTCATAATATAAATTTGAAGAATAGTTAATTTGACGAAATGAACAATCAAAACGGGTTTCAGCGGCCTTATACAACGGTTGTTTTAGCGATGAGTGTGGATGGAAAAATTTCCGATATCAAGCGCTCGCCCGCTCGGTTTGGTTCAGCACAAGATAAATTTCATTTAGAACAACAGGTCGCTGACGTTGATGGGGTTTTGTTCGGTGCAGCAACCCTGAAGGCTTATGGAACGACCATGAGGGTTTCTTCCCCTGAGTTATTAGAACTGCGTCAACAGCAAGGAAAACCACCCCAACCTGTGCAAATTATCTGTTCTGGATCGGGTCGAATTGAAGAAAATATTCGTTTTTTTAAACAACCTGTTCCCCGTTGGTTACTCACCACAACCGCCGGGGAACAACAGTGTCAAGTAAAATCCGAGTTTGAACGCATTATTATTGCTGAAGCCACATCAGCAGATCCGACTCAACCATCAGGAAAAATAAATTGGAAGATTGCGTTTCAACAGTTGCAAGATTTGGGGTTAAATAAATTAGCTATTTTAGGAGGCGGTCAACTGGTGGCTTCTTTATTAGACGCTCATCTAATTGATGAAATTTGGTTAACGGTTTGCCCAGTTATTTTAGGAGGAGAAACAGCCCCAAGTCCGGTAGATGGACAGGGATTTTTATCAACGGCTGCTCCTCGTTTAGAATTGTTAGCGGTTCAAACTGTTGGGCAGGAAGTGTTTCTGAATTATAAAATTATTAAAACAGTAATTAGTGACTAATTCTTGATTATTTCTGTCTTTTATTGGCTTTTACTTCCAGCATTGCTGCACAGAACTGCCGGTTTAGATTACCCTATAGGGAAAAAGTGACCTCACAAGTTTTTTAACTAATATGGTGAAACCGTTAACCTCCTCCTATTCTGTTCGTTGGATTAGTAAAGTTGCCGAAGTTCCGAAAGTTGAGTGGGATGCTTTGGCTCAACCCTTAAAAACCCCGTTTTTTGAATGGGATTGGCTGCATAATGCCGAAGTGTCGGGTAGTGCCACAGGACGCACAGGTTGGCTTCCCCATCATTTAACGATATGGCGGGAGCGACAGTTGGTTGGGATTGCACCGTTATATATTAAGGGCCATAGTCGGGGCGAATTTGTATTTGATAATCAATGGGCAGATGTGGCTTATCAATTGGGAATTGAATATTATCCTAAATTGTTAGGAATGTCGCCGTTTACTCCGGCTGAAGGCTATCGATTTATGATTGCCCCGACAGAAGATGAAGAAGAAGTAACCGCTTTAATGGTGCATGAAATTGATCAGTTTTGTATTAGTCACAAAATTTCTGGCTGTAATTTTCTTTATATTGATCCAGACTGGCAACCGTTGATGGAACGAGTGGGATATACCGCTTGGCTGCATCATAGTTATATTTGGCAAAATCAAGGGTATCAAACTTTTGATGATTATTTGAAAGGGTTTAATGCCAACCAACGCCGCAATATTAAACGGGAACGAAAAGCCGTAAATCAAGCGGGATTAGAACTGAGAACCTTAACAGGAGATGAAATTCCGAAAAGTTTGTTTTCATTAATGTACAATTTTTATGCCAGCACTTGTGATAAATTTGGCTGGTGGGGGAGTAAATATTTTACTCGAAAATTCTTTGAACAATTGCATCATGATTATCGCCATCGGGTGTTGTTTGTAGCGGCATTTAGTGAAGTGGATCAGCGAGAACCGATGGGAATGTCTTTTTGTTTAACAAAAGGCGATCGCTTGTATGGTCGTTATTGGGGGAGTGTTCAAGATATTGATTGTTTGCACTTTGATGCTTGTTATTATTCTCCGATAGAATGGGCAATTCAAAATAACATTTCTATCTTTGATCCCGGCGCAGGGGGAAGGCATAAAAAACGTCGAGGATTTCCCGCTACACCCAATTACAGTTTACATCGTTTTTATGATAACCGTCTGTCGCAAATTCTCCGCTCTTATATTAGTCGGATTAACGAAATGGAGCAACAGGAAATTGATTATGTTAACAAAGATTTACCCTTCACTCACACTGAATTGAAAGCAGAAAAACATAACCCGTTTTAGCGTGGGAAGAAAAGGATAATAAAAAGTGCTGTTTATCCCGAACAGCACTTTTTTACTATAGCAGTCGAATGTCTATTAAATAAATACTAAGGAGGTATGGATGATCTTAATTTTTAAGAAGGAGAGTTAGGATTAAGCAGACCCCGGATATTATCCATGCCTTCTTTAATTTGATCTTCTACAGAACTGGTTGTGTCTGTATTCAGGGGATTTTTCATCATTTCTTTATCAGCACCGCCCTGAACTTCATTAATTCCTTCTTGAGCTTTGCTTTGGGTTTCTTCTAAAGAAGGTGGGCCACCCCGCAGTAATTGCTCAGAGTCTTTTTGAATTTCTTTTAAGGCGTCTTCCCCTTGAGTTAAACTACTGGTCGCTGCAAAACTAGGGGTGACCGATCCAATTAATAGAAAAGCACAGAGTAAAGCTGCCATTAAAAAACGCAAAGGACGTAACAAGTTTATTGATGGAATTTTCATGGAATTTCTCCTTTATCTTTTGATAATCTTATTATTCTAGATAGAGTAAATTTCTGAATCTATCTTAGGGATGAAATGCTTGAAGTCGCTGGAAACTATACTTTAAAAGGGGGAGCGATCGCCCCCTCCATTTACAATATTAAATCCGACATTACTTCCCATTTCAGCAATTGCAACTCTGGGGCGATGGGCTGTCCTTTCAAATATAAATTCGCTGTAATCGGCTAAATCATCTAACCCAATAAAATTTAAGAGAATTTCAGCAACCACCCAAACCATTGCTTTTAGTAAGGTTTTATTTGTGATTTTCATCTTGCAACCTCTTTTTCATGGATTGAGAGCAGTTTTTAGATATTAAATATTAGATATTCAATATAAATATCTAAATTCAATCATCCAACCTGTTCAGGGCAATCCTTGATTCTCTTTTATGTTTTAATTTTATTAAGTTTAACGAGCAGATTCATCATTCAATGTGTATAAATAACTTAATATTTTTTTCTAAAAATGTCTATCTCTAGAATAAAACCTAGAACATCTTCCTATATCAAATAATAGACATTAAAAAATATAGTGCTACGCATTACAGTTAGGACATATAGGAGGGCTATAATTGTTAATGATTAAGCATTTTCCTCCTGCCTCCTGCCTCCTGCCTCCTGCCTTCTGCTATAAAATAGCCCAGCTTTGCAGCTAGGCTCAGGGAGATAACGTTAGCAAGTCAAGTTGAAAATGAGGAGAAAGATTAAATCACGCCTTGTCCTTTTCCAGAACTTCCTTCTACTTCTTTAATTTCATGGAGCGTTTGAGCCCGTCTCGCTTTCTCAGCTTCTTCTTCTTCTCTTAAATCTCCCGGCTCATTGATATACATTTCCGGTTCAATGGCGTAGTTATTCATTAACCCTTCGCGATCCATTGTATATCCACCCGTGGTGTCTATTGTCCCTTCTTCATGGTCAGGAGTGACCTTGAAATCTTCACCTTCTCGATCAATGCGAGCGGCTACTTCAGCCGGAACAATCCCCCGATCGTAGGTAGGCGTGGGTTCTGCTTCTTCATGCAGAATATGAGGAGTGTTTTTGGAATCCTTAGACATAATATCTGACCTCAGAATGTTGAATCAAGATTAAAATAAACAGAGAATTCAGGATAAAAACTTAAACGGTTGATCTTAAGCTATCCTGCTTTCAATTCTTAAAATCGCACGAATTTTAAAAATCACTAAAGCGTTGAACGGGTTTTATTGTTCGGTATCAACTTCAGGAACAAAATCAGGACGTTCTTTATTTTTCCAACCAACGGGTCGTTTGGAGTTATACCAAGCAATAGAACCAATGGTGGTGGCTGCAATAAACCCAAGTACATAGGTTAAAGTAGCAGCCATGGGAAAATGGGGTGTGTTTGTAGCAACTTCCATAAGGAATGACATGAATTTAACCTCGCCCTTATTCAGGATGTTATGCAATCTAGTATCGGTTTTGATGAGTTATAAAACATCCCCCTTTTTATTGATTAAGCAATTTTTTTGTTATCTCTTTGGATAGAGAAAATAAGGGTTTTTAGCTGGATCTGAAGCGGGGAGAGATATTCAGGTGTCAAGGGTTGATCGCCGTTCTGCGGAGGAGGGTAATACCTACTTCTAAAACCCTGCATTCATCTTTTCTCAAAGATTTATAATTATTAATAACAACAGATTTTTATGCTGTTGATGAATTGTATAGAAAGCGCGACTAAAGAAATATCACTTAAGTTGAGGATAAGGCTATGTCAGATTCTATTAAAGATAAAATTTCCCAAGATTTAAACAAAGCGCAATCAGAAGGAAAACTACGTTCTGAGCGCATTCGAGAAATTGTCAAATCAGCCATTTCAGAACTAGGTTCTGAATTTAAAGCGGGATCGCAGGAAATTCGAGGCGTTGTTAAAGAGGTGGTGGGAACGGTACTGGAAACTGTTAAAGATAAAGGGGAAGACGTTCAAGATCATGTTACCGCTTCCATTGAAGGAGTCATTGAAGGAATTAGCCAAACCAAACGTCAGTCGATTTCCAAAACCCAAGCGGAAGTTCAACAATTAGAAGCACAATTGGATCAACAAGAGCAAGAGTTAGAACAAAATATTGATTTAGCCCTTAAAGATATTCAAGAAGTGGGAACGGATAAATCTGAACAAATTAAATCGGCGATCGCCTCAGCGGTTCAAACCGTTAAAGATAGTGAAGAGGTTACGCTTATGAAAAAACGCTATGCTCAAATGAAAGCACAATTGGCAATTCTGAAAGCGAATTTAGCAGAACGGTATGGCGATCAATATGATGGGGTGAAGCATTATCTGGATGATGCGAAAGTTTGGTATGAAAAAGCTAAAAACGATCCTGATGTTGTCCAGACTAAACTGGAAACCAAACAACAAGAATTTGAATCCAAACTCAGTGAAGCCGGAACGGCGATCGCTCAGAAAGAAAAACAAATTAAGCAACGGTTGCGAGACTTATGGCAGTCTGTTTCCGAAGCATTTACCCATCATAAATCCGATCATTAATTCTTAGTAAAAAAACCTGGTTCATCAAGGAACCAGGTTTAATTTTTAAACAATACTCAACAGATATTAACCCCCCAGGGCTGTTTCATTTTCAAGCGTCAATTCGTTTGACCTCTCCCCCTAACCCCCTCTCCTACAAGGAGAGGGGGGAAAGATTTCTACTATT
>JBMDYE010000383.1:0-11404 GCA_048595135.1 Planktothrix sp.
GCAGAAAAACGATTAACAACCTTAATGGTAACACATAGTATGCGTCAAGCGTTGGATTTAGGCGATCGCACGTTAATGTTACATGAAGGACAAATTATTTTTGATATTTCCGGTTCAGAACGAGACGGATTAACGGTGGCTGATTTATTACGTTTATTTGAACAACAAAAACAAGAATTATTAACCGATGATGTTTTATTATTAGAATGAGAACGAATTAAGAATTAAGAATTAAGAATTAAGATTTTTTAACTGATGATGTGTCCCACTGGGTACGGGCGTTGGCGGAGCCTGCCGTTAGGCGAAGCATTCGGGCGAAAATCTCTGAGCAAAACCCATAAGTTATGTACCGAATGCTTCGCCCCTACGACTGATGACGGGTGACTAATTTTAGAGGAGTGTTTAATGAAAATTGGATTAAAACAACATTTTTTCACGGTTATTTTAACAGGGAGTTTATTAATTTTGATGGGGGGATGCAGTCGCAATTCTTCCTCAACTCAAAACCCGTTAAAAGATCAGGAAGCCGTCGCAGAAGTAACTCCCTCTCCAACACCGTATACAACGGAAGCGGAATTAGTAGCTGTAGGCGATATTATGATGCACGGCGCACAAATTAAATCGGGTTATAACCCTAAAACAAAAACCTATAATTATGATAATTTTTTTACAGAAGTTCAGGAAATTTTATCATCGGGAGATTGGGTAATTGGCAACTTAGAAACACCCTTAGCAGGGCCAGATAGAGGATATACAGGTTATCCGTTATTTAATGCACCCGATACTTTAGCAGATGAGATTAAAAAAGCCGGATTTAATATTTTAACCACTGCTAATAATCATTCTTTAGATCGCGGAGAAAAGGGGGTTTTAAAAACCTTAGAAAATGTCAAAAAACGAGGGTTAATTCCGGTAGGGACGGCTGCAAATTCTCAAGAAGCAGAGTCTCTTGTGATGGTAGAAAAAAACAAAATTTCGATGGCAATTTTAGCTTATACCTATGGAACCAATGGTATCCCGATTCCCAAGGGTAAAGATTATTTAGTTAATTTAATTAATGCCGATCAAATTAAACAAGATATTGCAAAAGCCCGTCAGTTAGGGGCAGATGTGGTAACGGTGGCGTTACATTTTGGCACGGAATACCAACGTCAACCGAATGGGGAACAAAAAGCGTTAGTTAAAACGTTAGTGAATGCAGGGGCAGATATTATTTTAGGAAGTCATCCCCATGTGGTGCAACCCTATCAAATTTTTGAACAAACGGGAGAACAGGGAAATCCTAAAAAAGCGGTTGTGATTTATTCTATGGGAAATTTTATTTCTAATCAACGGGGAGATTATAAAGATTTAGGGGTAATTTTCAAGGTGAATGTTCGTAAACAGTTTCCCGATGAAACGATAGAACTCACAGAGGTAGAAGCATTACCGACTTGGGTACATCGCTATTCTAAAAATGGAACCTATCAGTTTCGAGTTTTACCCTTAGAACAGGTCGTTAAAACTAAAAAAGATCCCTTATTATCCCCCAGTGACTATCGGATGTTAGAAGCCGACTTAAACAAAATGAATCGTCATTTGAAATCCTTAGAAGTGGAAACCAAACCTAACTAAAAAGGAGACAATTACAGTCACCACCTCACCAGTTATCAGTCACCAGTTAGAAGAAGCAGGGGAAGTGGAGGGAGACCAGGGGAAGGAGAGACTATTTCTCCTTGCTTATTCCTTCTTCCTTCTTCCTCCTGCCTCCCGCAAAGCTGCCTCCTGCCTTCAATTCTTAATTCTTAATTCAGATCCTTACGTGCTACGCACAGGCTCCGCCTACGCTCCGCGACTGACGCTACGCGATTCTTAATTCTTACCGTTTTTCTCCTTGCGTCTTAGGAATAATTTTCCTAACAAACCCGATGCGATTAGACCCGCAATAGTGCCGGGTTCAGGAACCACTTCACTAACGGTGGTGGTGCCACTCACTTCATTGGTGGTCACAAACAAATCTTTACGTGTGGGACTATCTTTAGCCGGAATAAAGAGTAATCCTTCGGGGCCTAAATCGCCAACGGCTGCCAATTCTTCAGGTGTGGGAATGGGATCACCCGCTTCATTTTCACCTGTAAATTCAACCTCAAAATTGCGGTTATTGGAATAGTTAACAAAGGTAGGGTTTTTGGGGTTGGTGATATCATAAATCATCACTCCACCAATCCGTTCTAAACCAATAAAGGCAAATGTTTTATTGCCTCGTTTTGCGATCGTTACTCCTTCCGGTTCAGGGCCTTTAGCATCACTGCGGCTATCAAAATCATTTTCGGTGTTATTGGCGTTGAAATATTCAGGATACCGTTCCGCCGTAATTTGTTCAAATTGATCGCCACTATCAAAGACTAAATTGCCCTTAGAATCCAAAATCGAAAAACTCCGTCCGCCGAAGGCATAGAGTTGATCATAGTCACCATCCCCATCGGTATCTCCCATGGTGGTTGTGACTTCTAAGCGACCTAATTTTGCATTTTTTTGGAGTTCTTCAGCATTCGGAAAGGCAACAGGGTCAAGTTTTAAATCTGCCACTCTAGCGGATTCATTAAATTCTCCTTCACCGTCATAATCAATGGCAGAACCTTCGTTGGCAATGACGAGATAGGTTTCCCCATTAACGGTATAGGATTTAATTTCATCCGGTTGATACATTCCGAAAAGATTGGGATAGGTTTTGATGTTAATGGCATCATCGCGATCGCTCGCATCTAACCCATTACCGGATAAGCTGAGATTTTTATATCCTAACCCCACAATCTCGGTAACTTCTTCCGTCTCCAAATCTAACAAGCCTAAAGCATTGTTTTCTTGGAATGTGACCCAAGCTTTCTTTCCATCTTCAGAAACCGCAACATATTCGGGTTCTAAATTTTGAGACGGGATTGGATTCGGCCCAAAAATTCTCACATTGGGGTCGATTTTATCCGCCTTAGAACCGCCCGGATTAAACGCGGTGAAGTCCAAAAACTTAATTGAGGGTGCTACTCCAGCGAAGAGATTTTCTACGTTAACAATGCTGATGGAACTTTCTGGATCAACACTGTAATCTGGTGTTGCTTCTGCTTCATTGACAACTAATAATTTCTTCCCATCAGGGGTAAAAGTCAAGCTATCGGGTAAAGCACCAACGGTTAACGAAGAGTTTTCTAAAAGACCATTAAATAAACTGCCATCAGGATTAAAAAACAGCAAACTTCCAGGAGCTTGACGATCGATATTTTCAACGGTGACGGCAAACAACCCTCTATTTTTATAGTTAGTGTAACCGACACTCAAGACATTCCCATAGGAAGGGTCAAAGGTCGTAACGTCAATGCTAGTGGTGAGGAAAGGATTGCTCGGATTATTGATATTCAGAATATCAATGGTTTTATTAGCCCGATTCGTCACGAATAAGTTAGCAGTTCCGGGATCAAATGCAGAAACAAATGACGATTCAGAATCAAAAATTCCGGTGGAGTAGGTTCCGATGGGTTTTAAGCTAATTGCCGCTGCGGGGGCTGCAATTAAACCCAATAAAAAAGCAGACGGGATCGTAGTATAAACAAATGTTTTTATTTGATTTTGGCAGATGCCTTGACCCTGATTGTCAAGCATATTAATTCCTCCATGAATAAGGGTTATAGTGGTTTTAAAATCAGCTTAAAGCCTAGTTAATTGGTGCTTTAAAAGCTTGGAGCATCCGGCTTAAAACCTGAGATTTTATGGCACAATTAGATGATTTTCCAAACGGTTTAAGCTATGAACTAGCTAATATCTCCCTGTTACCCCTGCTCTCGTCATCAAGCAATTTCTTGAACGAGGTCGATCCTGTTATTGGTTTCCTGGGGCATCCTCGATCCAGAATCGGGCGTTAGTCAAGACTTGATGAACATTAATCTTCAGTAAATACACTGAATTTTGACATGATGGAAAAAAAAAGACAAGACAAATACGGAAAAAATACTTAGGTTTTACGGAATCTTTAAAAATCAACCCCTGGATCTTCATGATCGTCGTAATTATCACTCAAGGCTTCTCTGTATATCCACAGACAAAGCGTTCAGAGTTTGTTAAAATCAGAGGAAACCAGTAATGATAAACAGGCTTCAGTTTGAGAACTCTGTGACTGTACCGTTGTAGATTCTATCTTGGTGTTTACCCAGGATTAAGCCTCTGCAATTTTAGTTTTCAGCATCTATCCTAGGGCCAGATCACGTTCGATCAATTCGGGTGCAATACTTGAAAACAGAGAACTTCCCCGACTGAATCTTTTCAGGAGAGTAATGGACTATGTTCGGAAATATGTTGGGAAAACTCTTTCTAATAGGCGTTGCTACTTTTGTTGTAGGCTGCACTCAGACCCCGCCCACCTCGACCTCGACTGAACCCACAGCAACCCCCATACCCACTGGTAAAGCGATTGTGATTGGGGATGTTACCAATCAACCGGCTAAGAAAATTACCCGTTATCAACCGTTAGCAGATTATCTCGCCGCCAATTTAGCCGCCGAAGGCATTGGTGTGGGAGAAGTGAAAGTGGCTCCCGATGTGCAAACAATGGCAGAATTTCTCAAAGCGGGTGAAGTTGATATTTATTTTGATAGTCCCTATCCTGCGATGATTGCCAGTAATATATCGGGTGCGAAACCAATCTTACGCCGTTGGAAGGGAGGGGATGCGATGTATCACACAGTTATCTTTGCGATGAAAGATAGTGGTATCCAAACCCTCATGGATTTATCTGGAAAAATGATGGCATTTGATGATGTGACATCGACTTCTGGCTTTGTCTTGCCTTATGTTCATCTCAAAGAAGCGGGATTAAAGTTGGTGGAAAAATCTTCGCCGACTGATCAGGTCGCGGCGGATCAAGTGGGATATGTCTTTAGCAAAGATGATCAAAATAATATTCAATGGGTGATTAGTGGTAAAGTCGATGCGGCGGCAGTTGATCATCAAAGCTATTTAGATATTCCTGAAGAAAGTCGTACAGCGATGACAATTCTTGCCGAAACCGAAGATGTCGCAAGGCACGTGGTCTTAGTCCGTCCGGGTTTGTCTCCAGAATTAGTGGAGGCGCTCAAGAAAGTTATGGTGAATATGGATGAAACAGAAGAAGGAAAAGCGGTCTTAAAAACGTTTGAAGACACAGCCCAATTTGATGCCTTTCCAACGGATCAAGATATTGCTCGAATGCAACAGTTATATGAACAGGTTCAAAACAGGTGAGTTGGATGGCCCAATTCAAACGCAAACGATTGACACTGGCTACCAAGTTGTCCTTGGCGATGGCAAGTTTAGTGATTATGACGGTTGGGGGTGTAACTTGGCTATCGCTTCACCGCCAACAACAAACCTTTCGCCAAGAACTTGAACAGCAAGCTGAAATTCTGCTGAGTGCTTTAGCTGTCACGGTCTCTGACCCCCTCTATAACTTAGATGCAGATTTCCTAGAGGAAATTATGCAGCAGTTGGGTCGCAATAAAGTGGTAGTCGCTGGTCGAGTGTATGAAAAGGATGGACGGGTGGTGGCTGACGCGTTTGGAGACACCGTTCTGAGTTATGGGATTAAACCTGATCCCTTTGGGGCTAGTTTACTCGAAAGCAGCAAACCTATCTTTAAATGGCAAAACGATCAATTATTAGCCGGAAGGGCTGTGATCGTGGGCCGTCAACGGTTGGGGGCCGTTAGTGTGGGCTTACCAACGGCCCCCCTTGATCAAAAAATCGCCGATGTTCGCAACCAAGGTTTGCTGGCTGCCTTATTAGCGACGGGTGTTGGGACGGGTTTAGCGTTGTTTATTAGTCGTTCCATTACCGAACCCCTCCAACAAATGACCGCGGCAACTCAACAGTTAGCATCAGGAAATTTAACGCAAAAAATTTATATTAAAAGCCAGGATGAATTACAGGTTTTAGCAGACTCTTTTAATAGTATGACGGATCAATTGCGAGATTTACTAGAAAGTAAAGAGCATTTGATTTTCAATTTAGAATTGAGAGCCGAAGATTTACGCAAAAGTGAAGCCAAAAATCGAGCTTTATTAAACGCCATTCCTGATTTAATGTTTCGCTTTAATCAAAGCGGGCTGTTTTTAGATTTTAAACCCCCTAGAGGGGATACTCTCTTGCCATCCCTGGGAAGATTATTAAATCGCTCCATTTATGATTTACTACCCGCTCATATTGCTAAAACCTATCTTCACTATGCCTCAAATGTAGAACCCCATAAAATTCAAGTTTATGAATATGAGTGGTTTATTGATGGAAAACGTCGCCATTTTGAAGCTCGGATTGTGGTGAGTGGACAAGATGAAGCGTTAGCCATTGTTCGGGATATTACGGAAAGTAAACTGGCTCAAATTGAATTACAAAAAGCCAAAGAAGATGCAGAAGCTGCTAACCGTGTTAAAACGGAATTTCTCAGACGCATGAGCCATGAACTTCGGACTCCATTAAATGGGATTCTGGGTTATTGCGACCTGTTGATAGAAGATATGAAAGACTTAGGACAGGAAGAATTTATTCGAGATTTAGAATCGATTAAATCATCAGAAAAGTTATTATTAGAACATCTGCAAAATATTTTAGATATTACCAACCTTGAATCGAATATAGACAGTTTAGTGCTGGAAAATTTTGATATCCCCACCTTAATTAATGAAATTGACAATGAAATTCAACCGTTAATTGAACAAGGAAACCATACGCTGATCATTAATTGTTCGCCTTATTTAGGAAAAATGATTGCCTATCGCGATCAAGTCAAACGAATTTTAATCAATTTATTGAAAAATGCGGCGACATTTACCGCAGGTAAACCTTGTTTAATTACTCTAGATGTTTACCATTCCCATGACCTTCAAAATCTAATTCATCCGCCCGATCAGTTAAGTCTCTCTTCTCCTGAACCCGTTTCTCTTGATCTTTCCTCACAAGATTGGTTAATTTTTACGGTCACAGATACAGGAATTGGAATGAGTCTAGAAGATCTAGACAAAGTGTTTGATTTGTTTATGAAAGTCGATAATAGCACTACTGCACCCTATGATGGTCTGGGTTTAGGACTGACGATTTGTAAACGATTGTGTGAGATGATGGGAGGACGCATTGCTGTCACCAGTGAACTCGGTGTTGGATCAACGTTCACCGTGTACTTACCCCGCATCGTTGTAGCAAATCTTAACACAACTCACTGAACCAACCGCTTAATTTCCAGACTAAAACTTGAGAATTTTGATCACAACAAATTAACTGTTGATTATCAGGACTAAAGAGAACGGGAGGATAGCCAGAGAAGCGATGAAACCCTTGTCCTACATGATTCGGATCAGTAAGATTCCACAGATAAATGATTCCATCTCGACTGCCACTTGCTAATAATTTTCCGTCGGAACTAATGGCAACGGATGAAACAATATCAGCATGGGCTGTTAAGGTTTGAATTAATTCTCCTGTTTGCAGATTCCAGAATTTTAAAGTTTGATCAGCACTCCCACTAATGAGTAAAAATTGATCAGGACTAAAGGCTAAAGAATGTACCGCATCGGTATGTCCAATTAAGGTTTTAATGCTTTTGACATGACCAAATTTCCAAAGTTTAATGATTCCATCCTCACTTCCACTGGCGAATAAATGGTTTTGAGGATAATGATGGGTTTCAGGACATAAAGTTAAGTCAGAATGAGCAAAACTGACGCATAAAACCCGGTCTAAATGTTCTGAAAGTTTATAGAGTAATTCTCCGTTTCTTTGATTCCAAACTTTCAGGGTTTGATCTCCACTTCCACTGACAATAAAACAACCATCAGGACTATAAGCAACGGCATAAACCGCACCCCCCCGATGGCTATAGGGAGAACCGGAATGGCTAAAAAATCGATCAGCGATCGCTCTTTTATTTAGGTTCCAAGCAATTAAGGTTCGATCTAAACTCCCACTCACAATTTTTCGACCATTGGGACTCATCGCCACAGAAGCAATGGCGGCTTCATGTCCGGTTAATTGATAGAGTAATTGTCCGGTTTTGAGATTCCAAATTTTTAAGGTTTTATCTTGACTCCCACTGACTAAAATATAACCGTTTGGGCCGATCGCGATCGCTTGAATAGGTTCTGGGTGACCAGATAAAATTTTAACACAGTCTAAAGAAACGCGCTCTTGAACGGGGACTACAGTTGTTTTAGATTGAGTCTTTAAACTGGGAAATATTGCCCTCGACGGCTGCATAAAAGTTGGGGCAAAATTATGAGTTTTAAACGAATAATTTTGATAAGCATAAGGATAAAATGCTTGTAATTCTGCTTCTACAATAATAGTTAAAGGGGAAGGAAATAACTGAGGAGAGGCGGTCACAGAAGCCGTGACAGTGGAGGGCTGACAATCTTCTAAATCTTGTAAAACCTCTTCTGCATTTTGATAACGATCTTTGACCATATCTGGGAGCAGTTTATCTAAAATTTCTCCAAGTTTTTTACTAATAAATTGATGATTTTTTAACAGGTGCGATCGCCAAATTAACTCTCCACTTAACGGATCAAATAATTGATTAGGCGGAACTTGCGTCAGGAGATGAATACAAGTCATTCCTAAACTATATAAATCACTGGCTGGATAGGCTTTTCCTCCTCGAATTTGTTCTAACGGGGCATAACCGATGGTTCCGGTCATGGTTCCCGTTTTGGGTTGCCAAAGATCAAGAGTCTGTTTCGCCACACCAAAATCAACTAACACTAATTTTCCATCAACTTTGCGGCGAATTAAATTATCCGGTTTAATATCTCGGTGAATGACTTGATGGTGATGAATATAAGTTAAAATGGGTAAAACATCTTTTAATAAATCAATAATTTCAACTTCACTAAATGCCCCTTTTATATTTAATTCCTTTAATAAATTTTTCCCTTCAATTTGTTCTTCCACTAAATACAGATGATTTTCCTGTTCAAAAAATCCATATAAAGCGGGAATTTGGGGATGATCTCCTAAATCTCTGAGGCGCAGTGCTTCTTGATTAAACAGTTCGATTGCTTTTTCAACCAGAGGAACTTTATGGGAATGGGTCGAAAATTGTTTAATAATACAAGGGGTATTTAACCGATCTAAATCAACGGCTAAAAAGGTGCGACTCATCCCCCCTTCCCCCAGTTCCTGTACAGCCCGATACCGTTTTTTCAGCAGTAACGTCGTGCCACAGGTTTGACACACCGTTTCTGCTGATGAATTTTGCGGCGTTCGGCAGTACGGATTGAGGCAATAACTCATTTAGAATTAAGAATTAAGAATTAAGAATTAAGAATGAATACGTTTTACCTCTATCCTCTTTTATAGCGGATTAAGATTGAATCTATAATAATCTTAAGAATGATTTAGGATTTTATAGGGATTGTGTTTGTTGATTTGACTGGTTTTAAAGGTTCAGGGGTTCAATTTAATGTAAATCTGATTCCCAAATCCCAATATAGATGCGATCGTATTGATCCCGTTGAATCACACCTTTGAGGGAATCAATCACAAAAGGATAGCGTTGAATTTGGCGGTTATGAACACTTTTTAATCCCGCTTCTAAACTGGGATTTAACCGACAACCGGACATACTGTTGAGGGTGGTTAAGATTAAATTCAGATCCACCGTTTGAGCAAAAGCGGCTTCAGTTTGTCGGAGTTTACCCGACTGTTGATCAAATAAAAACCCCACACTAACTCGATTGGGAATTAAATGATAAAACATTGCTTGGGTATTCGGCCAATACCCTTGATCGGTTCCCGTTGGTGTCCCAAACATTTCCATCACTTGATGTTGATGAACACCCGGTCGAAACCCTGGAATTCCGTAACCCGTCGGAAGTTCCTCACATTGGTCAAGGTTGAGTTTTGGAGGTTGGGGATAAGTTAATTTCGGCAGAATTTTCAGATTAAAATCTGGAATGATCGAAGTGGCGATGAACTGTATTTCCCGTTTAGAAGAACACAACACTTCTGGAGGTGGAGTGGTGACACTAAAGAAAACGGGTAGGACTCCCGTTAAAAAGACATCCAGAATAATATATGACCTCCTCTCAATCACGCGTCCCTTTCTGATCTTAAAAAACTATTTGATGGTTAGAAAATCTAAGTTAATCGACTTAGAACTTACGCAAAACCCGGTTTCTGAACAGAACATCAAAGGTTTAATTTTAAGTCCAGGTGAGAAACCGGGTTTTTCCCCTAAAAAGGGGTCAGTTCTGTAGACCTATACTTGTCGTTTCAAGTTTAGTTAGAAAACTGTAGATTGTCTATTTTAATCAGTAACCGATTCTTGGTTTTTCCTCAATGATCAAGATCACTATAAATGCTTATCTTGATTATTTTTGCAAAGATTGCTGCTTGATTACTGCTTGTCTGAACCCCAACACCAGCAAAATATTTGATAACGTTAAGAAAACTTCTGCACCGCCATGGAGCCAGTCCACATTCGCTAACGCTTCACCATAAGCAACTTGAGCATAAATTCCCGCCGGAATTGTCACCGCCACAAACACTAACGTTCCGTAGAACCCAATTAACGCTAAACGAGGAACTTGCTGAGAACGAGTCAGAAACCACAAAAACCCCAAATACGGAAATAGAGATAAACCAAATAACGTTTCTTTAGATAACATTTGTTCAATTATTTTTATTGTTTGTCGTTTGTAGGGCGAGGGAGGACACAAGCCTTTACTGTGGATTGCTGGATGTTGCATTACGCCAAATCCACCAAGCCGCCACACAAAGGGTCACATTTCCCACAACGGTCATGGCCGCTTGTAACGTCACCAACCATTCTAAGGAAGCGGGATTATCGAAATAATGCCAAGTACAGGCACACATCGCACTCACCAATGCAGGTAACATAGCAAAAGACAGCCCCCACCACGCTTTATTTTGAGTCACTTCTCCATAAAGCCAGATAAACCAAATGGCGGCAATCCATTCAATTACACTGGAAATATGAATCACCCAAGTCGGAATTGATAAGGCGTGCATAGTTTAACCGTAAATTATTAATAGAGCGTTACGCATTAAGGCGCTTGACATATAGGATGGCTGTAATGGTTTCTTATTAAGAATTATCCTCCTGCCTCCTGCCTCCTGCCTCCTGCCTCCTGCTATAGTTTAATGCAATATTCATGGTAAAGTTTAATCTGAATCGTTAATTTTATTTCATGCAACGGGTTATTTGTAGTGGGTATTATGGCAAAGGAAATGGAGGCGATGAAGCCTTATTAGCATCGCTGTTGCAAATGTTGCCGGATCACATTGAACCGATTGTTTTATCAGGAAATCCCGCCCAAACTCAGAACCAGTATCAGGTGGAAGCTTGCGATCGCATGAATGCTTTTCAAGTCCTGAATGCGTTACGTCGCAG
>JBMDYE010000384.1:0-5029 GCA_048595135.1 Planktothrix sp.
GCCATGCTTTTTGATGCAAATCTTCGGATTTGACCACACCTAAATTATCAATCGGCAGAATATCTTCCACTAAATGGGGATAGGTATTCGCTTCTTTATAGAGTGGGAAAAGATATTCAACCCCAGCGATCATTAATGGCGCTCGTTGACCGTTTAAATACTTGTGTAACCCTTTATCCAGGAGATGGAAAAACTGTAAAATATTCTCTTGTGGTTTATCTTGATCGGGGCTACCTTGACCGTGAGAACTTCCAATTTGCGGAAAAGGATTACTGGTTCCGCCTTTAGAGGTACTAATTCTAAATTGACCGTCTTTGGCGGTTTCGTTATATTGTAAAGCTTCATCCATGCTTTGGGGAACGTCCTCTAATTCGATTTCATGGATGCTATAGCGACTTCCTTCAAAGAACCGAATTCTTTCTTGACTTAATCCTAATAGGAAAAAGCTGCCATCTCCGGTGAGTAAAGGCATAATTGGTTTAAGATGAAAGCGATCGCTAACAATTACTAACTCATCAAAATTTAACGGTACAGAATAATACCGTAAAAAACCCTTAGCGATAAAAATGGCTAATCCCTGTTCTTGATGTTGCCAAAATGTATCTTCGTCTAAATCCATCGCAGGTTGTAAAAATTCTAAAACCTCCGTATGGCGAAGATCGCTATTTTCTTGCAGTAATGCTTCCGCTTGTTTGATTAAATTTTTAAACCGAGTGGGATTTTGTCGAACTTCTGTTCCTGTGGCTCCATTATAGGTTGGCATATACAGAGAAACACAGGGAGATTGAGATTGATCAACCAATGTTTTAAGCTCATCAATTGATAATAAACTCATGGTACTAATATTGTGAAATCTTCAGAGTTTTTAACTTTTTTTGCCTCAGCCTTTGTTTAATGGAGGCTATTGATTCAGAATGACCTTATTGTAGAAAGATCATAAGGTGCTTTCATCTTCCTAAAGTCAGGCAAATTGTTAACGATTTCATCAATATTAGCCAAGAATTCCTTGAATTATGATTAGCTTTTTATAAGATTTTAAACAATAAAATCAAATTAAAAGTAGTTAATTAATCATAGGATTTAACCAAGTTTCTCGGACTTGAGCGATCGCTAATTCTTTTTGTTTGGCTTCAATTTCAATCCAAGGAATATTCCGGTAAGACTCTGGCATGATGGTAATATAATCACTATGACGCGGATCAGCTAAAAATTCATCTCCATTAGAAATATGAACTAATTGCCATTCTGGATTTTCCCAGGTTGTGCAAGATTCCTTCACCATTTCTGCAACACTGGGATGATCATAACTATCTAATTTTTCATGAATTAAATGATGATGAGCATCAAACACCATTGGAATTTTTGCCGCACGACAAACCTCTAAAATTTCTTGGGAACTATAAGCATATTCATCATTTTCTAAGGTTAATCTCAAACGAATTTCATCGGGTAAACTTTGAATCACTTTAATTAATCGTTCTGAACGATCGCCTTTTCCCCCATGAATATTCATCAATGACCAAGGCGATCGCGGTAATCCTAATAAATCAAAAACCTGAGCATGGGTTTTCAGAATTTTAATACTATTTTCAATCACTTCAGGACGATCAGAACTTAACACGACAAATTGATCAGGATGCAAAACTAAACGAATTCCTAACGTATCTGCTTGATGACCAATTGCTTGCATTATTTCTGTAAATTCTAATAAAATTGAAATGCCGATCGGTTCATCGGCGAAGGGAAATAAACCCGAACTTAAGCGATACAGTCGAATCTTTTCACTCGCACAAAACTGAATACCAGTTTCTAATCGCCTCAGATTTTCCGCATAAAGATTTCTCAATGTTTCCTCTTGTTGTAGGGGAGAAAATTGCAAAAACCGCTTCCGTGTTAACGTGCGAAACCGGACGGCTTGAGAAGCTGTAATACAAACTAAACCTAATTCGGGAATCATAAGGGGGAATTAAGAATTAAGAATTAAGAATTAAGAATTAAGAATTCAGAATCAGTAATCAGTAAGAACGTGTAAGAATTATTAGTTATAGGATAGATAATCAACACTGAGTAAATTGTTAAGGGTTACTATTTGTTAACGATTAATGTCTAACTCCAAACTAACAACTAACGACTCAGGACGGCACTACTGATTACTGTACGGGCGGGATCTTACGTTCGACAATTTATCGGTTTTTATCCTAAATTTATGCCCGAATGTTGAGCCTAACGGCAGGCTCCGCCAACGTCCCTACGGCTGATTACTGATTACTGATTACTGATTAAGTTGGGATTCGAGGTTGGCCATGATATCGGGGGTGCCGGGTTGTTCTTCTGGTTTTTGAGTATACCACCAAGCCCAAGCAATGAAAACTGCTTGAAAGGGTAATCTAATCCAATATAATAAAGGATGATGGGGAATTCCATCAATGGGAATACTATGTAGAGCTTGATAAAGATTAGCAGGAAAAACCCCAATAAATAAAGCAATTAATCCCCAAGCAGCCGCAACACTAACGACCGGAATTAATAAGCCAATTCCTCCTAAGATTTCTAAAACACCGCTAATATACACTAACAAGACAGGTGCCGGAAATACAGGAGGAACAATTCGAGCATATTGTTCAGGTCGAATAAAGTGAGTAATCCCAACAATAATTAACGAGATGGCAAGAATAACTCTGAGAATTTCTTTCCGTCGATGCAACGAACTTAAGGAAGAGTGTTGAGAATTCATAAGCTCCTCGATTAAACTTAACCACAGCTTAACAACCTATTCCATCAAGCGATGTCTATCGGACGAATTAAGAATTAAGAGACTCAAGTAGCGTCAGTCGCGGAGCGTAGGCGGAGCCTGTGCGTAGCACGTAAGGATCTGAATTAAGAAATAGGGAATGGGCAATGGGCAATGGGCAATAGGGGACTATTTTTCCTGCCTCCTGCATAGCTGCCTTCTTCTGACTGAATTAATTTCCTATTCCTTATTATGTATTTCTTATTGAGTAGATAAAAGTTCTCTATTTTTCAATTTTAAGACTGAAACTTTGAGGTTTGAAGTTGCTTCAAAAGACAGAGGCATAGTTGAGTTTAGATGAGTACCATAAAAAGTATTGAAAACAAATTCTATAAAGCTAAAGTTGCTAGCACAGGCTTTAAAAGATTCAGTTGCAGATAGAAAATGGGAAGGAAGAAATTATGGCATTAGGTGAAACTAATCGAACCCATAGTCACAATCGGCGTGCTGTAGGTGTGTTTCGCACCCGTCGAGCCGCAGAACAAGCTTTGTACGCCTTGAGAGATTCCGGCTTTCCAATGGATCGGGTTTCTGTGATTACACGAGATTCGATTCGACAAGATCAAATCGCAGGAGCCGATGTTCAGGATTCTGTGTCCGAAAGCCGTGCAGCCCAACACGTTGATAATAAAGCAGAAGAAGGCGCCAGTGTGGGGATTGCCACCGGGGGTGCTTTAGGCGGACTGACCGGGTTACTCGTTGGGCTAGGAACCTTGGCGATCCCTGGAATTGGGCCGATCATGTTAGCGGGTGCAACCGCAACGGCGATCGCAACAACCTTAGCCGGAACCGCCATCGGTGCAGTTACAGGGGGTTTATTAGGCTCGTTGATCGGTTTAGGCATTCCCGAAGAACAAGCCAAAGTCTACAATGAGCGCATTGGTCGCGGGGAATATCTGGTGATCGTCGATGGTAGCGATGCGGAAATCACCGCAGCCCATCACATTCTGCATCATCATGGAATTGAAGAATACGGCGTTTATGATGCCCCTGGAGTCGCCTCAGCCCATTTAGATCGGGATATTACCCCCGGTCATCCTGAACATCATGATCGGCATCTGATCAACCGCAATCAACACGCGATGGGGGTTTATTCCAATCCTCGTGATGCGGAACTGGCGATTAGCGATTTACGCAGTGCGGGTTTCCCCTTAAGCCAAATTTCCTTAGTCTCTCGGAACCTGGAACGGCGTCAACCCTTTGCGGGAGTTGATTTACGCGATCGCTTTGATGCCATGCGTTATGGTGTGCCTGTAGAACGCGCCAGAACCTATGAAGAGCGCATCGGTCGGGGTGAATATCTGGTGATCGTGACCGGAACACGGGACGAAGTTCGTCAGGCTGAACCGATTTTAAATCGACACCATATTCAACATTGGCAGGTTTTTGATCATACTGCTATTCCCTCTAATCGTGGGGTAGATACCTCTCGACCTGTGGAAGCGTCCCGACCGATTGAAGTGTCTCGACCTGTGGAAGCGTCCCGACCCGTTGAAGGAGTACATCCGACGACCTCCAGAATTGTTTCTGAACCCACCACACCTTCGGGTATCCCCATTGCTACAAGTCCCCATTCTGAAAGAATCGGCACATACAAACGCGCGTTTGGTGTCTTTGATCATCGTCGCGATGTTGTCGTCGCCATGCGGGAGTTAAGAGACAGTGGTTTCCCGATGGAACGGGTCTCTATTATTGGCAAAGATCCGAATGAAACGCCTCGCATTCCAGGGGTCGGCACTGACTCAAGAGCGGATTTAGACGTTAATCGTCGCACGGCAACGGGTAATAAAGCCGATGAAGGTGCGAAAGCCGGTGCTGCAACGGGAGCCGCCCTCGGTGGTTTAGGTGGTTTACTGGTGGGACTCGGAGCCTTAGCGATTCCTGGTGTGGGCCCTCTGATTGTCGGAGGTGCTGCCGCAACAGCCTTAGCAACGGCCTTATCTGGTGGAGCCATTGGTGCTGCTGCGGGCGGGTTAACAGGCGGTTTAGTCGGTCTAGGAATTCCTGAACATCGCGCTCAAGCTTATAGCGATCGCATTGACCGAGGCGATTATGTCGTGATTGTTGATGGCACAGACAACGAACTGCGTCAAGCCGAAGGGATTCTCAAACGTCATCACATTGAACATTGGGATGTGTTTAATGCTTCTGATGCGATTAACGCCTCTTATCCCAACACTTACACTCAGCGTTCTAACCCCATCAACGAACGCGATCGCACGACCAGATTTTAAAAAT
>JBMDYE010000385.1:0-2458 GCA_048595135.1 Planktothrix sp.
TTAGTGACAAGAGCTTGTAAACCTTGCTCGGTCACGTAAAAACGCCCTTTACTCGCTTGCTTAATTAGTTCCTGTGTTTGTAAGGCATCATAGATTTGATCCGCTCTCTCCTTCCACTCCTTGCCCAAATAGGACTTTACAGTGCCTTTTGTTACCGTGTTTTTTTCAGTATATGCACAGGCATAAAGTAGATAGATGAGTTGCTCTGTCGTAAGTTTAGCCATATTGTCCTCTCTATGCCGAATTTTAACTCAACATGATCGCTATACGAATCCAAAGGCTCATGCGATACCATCAGCATCTTGTCCTCGTTCTGCCTGCTATTGTACTGCCAAAGAAAGACTCTGTGTAGTAAAAGCAAGCATAAGCCCGTAAGCCATAGTATCTAGGCTATTAGCTTAATGTGGGATGCTAGGAAAGGTTGCTGGTTAAAATGTACTTGTACTAGAAGGCATAGCTAGGGAAGATCGTGTTTAAATAAAACTCATGTTATTGACTATAACATAGAATTGTTGATACATTTTCCTCTCTTTTACTAAGAGTAACAATTTTTATGAATTCTAAAAAAGCATTTGAGTCAATGACTTTGCCTAACCAACCCCCCTACAACACCTTAAAACCCAAAGCAACGAGTACAGTCGGTCGCGGAAAAGTTGTTAAGCTAGATGCAAGTCCAAGCTTTTCTCAATGGAGTGATGAATTTGTTAGTTTGTGTTTAGGTGATAGCCTCGAACATTATGAGCAATGGGAACAACCGACTGTTATTGTTTCAGATGGGGCTTATGGTGTTTTAGGATTTGAGGGGGATACATCAGATCATCTTGATTTACCTCAGTGGTATGAACCCCATATTCAAGCTTGGTCAAAAGCAGCAATGCCTTGTAGTACGCTTTGGTTTTGGAATTCAGAAATAGGTTGGGCTGTTGTTCATCCCATTCTGGAAAAATACGGATGGCGTTATGTGAATTGCAATATTTGGAATAAAGGCAAAGGTCATATTGCAGGAAATGTTAATACAGAAAAAATTCGTAGGTTTCCAGTTGTTACAGAAGTTTGTGTTCAATATGTTAGAGAAGTAACAATTAACAATTTTCCGTTGAAAACATGGTTACTTCAGGAATGGAAGCGCTCAGGACTACCCCTCAAACGCGCAAATGAGGCTTGCGGTGTTGCTGATGCTGCAACGAGGAAATATTTTGATCAAGGACATTTATGGTATTTTCCGCCTCCAGAAATGTTTGAACGTCTCGTTAATTATGCAAATGAAAAGGGTAATCCAGAAGGCAAACCTTATTTTTCCTTAGATAACCAACGCTCTTTGACCAAACAAGAATGGAGAAAAATGCGTTCAAAATTCCAATGTCCTCACGGGTTTACCAACGTTTGGGAACGTTCGGCTTTACGAGGAAATGAGCGAATTAAAACAAAATCTGGGAAAGCGTTACATCTTAATCAAAAACCCCTTGATCTCATGAGTCTGATTATTCAATCTTCCTGTGATGAAAATGATATTATATGGGAACCGTTTGGAGGTTTGTTTAGTGCTTCTCTAGCAGCACGTCAGTTAAAGCGAAAAGCCTATTCCTGTGAAATTGACCCTGATTATTTTTACTTGGGTACAGAGAGATTTAATCCAGAATTTTATCAATACTCTCTTCTTTAATATCCAAATAACTCTGTAGAATTTGCTTAATCCTTTCCTCTTTACGACTCGATAAGAGTTTATTCCATTGCCCGATCTTCATACCACACATTTCAATATTGAAAACACGCTGCTTAAATTGCTCAATACCTGGATGTTCAATTCGATCCATCTTTGCAAAATTCGTATCGAGTCTATATTTGTAGCGGATGATTAATTCGCGTAAACGTAATTGATATTCTCTAGTTGGTTTGTAAATTCTTCCTTCACTTCCCCATGATTCTACGATTGTTTGGGCTTCTAAAAGCTCCTCAGCAGAACCTTGGAATTTATAGCCATTTGTGTTGGTTTGTTGTAAATTTGCGGTTCTCTGAGTCGTATCCTCTGGCTCTAAAACCAGATAATCTGGTGGGTTATGATAATGATTATCTCTAGCAGCAGCTACAGATAAACCGGAAACAACACAGACATCAATAATTCGAGGCTTCCCATAAATAATATGTTCCGGTAGCCATGCCAATATTGCAACATAAGTTTGGTCAAATTGGAAATGATTTTGACTATCTTTGAAACGTGCTGTTATTTCCGTTGCGAGGGGAAACCAGGCTTTAATTTCTAAACCTGGCATGGGTTGAACGTTACCGACAAAAATGGTATCGGGAAAACCAGGATCTTGCCGTTGCCACTTCCCAAACTCAGAAAAATCATCTTGTTTATTCAAAAACTCAACTGTATTAAATTCAATCAAATTTCCCAGGAGTGGCGAAAGCTTTGAGATGAGTTTAGATAGATTAACTGCGGCATCTACAGAAATCG
>JBMDYE010000386.1:0-10864 GCA_048595135.1 Planktothrix sp.
ACCTGTAATACTAACATTACCTGTGGGTAAGTCGTTAATATTAGTAACAGTATTTGTGGGTGTACTATTAACCGTTTCTGCTGTTCCTAATAGGTCAGTATAACTAACTTTGACCTGTACCTTTTTCCCCACTTGTGTTTGAGATAAGGTAAACGTATTATTCGTCGCTCCACTAATATTAGTCCAAGTCACTCCATTATCGGCTGACTCTTGCCATTGATAATTCAATGTTCCTAAACCATCCGCATCTGCTACGGTATTCGTTGCAGTTAAGGTTTGGTTTTGAGTTGCTGTCCCTGTAATACTAACTGTTCCTGTGGGAGCGTCGTTAATATTAGTAACGGTATTTGTGGCTGTACTATTAACCGTTTCTTGTGTCCCTAATAGGTCGGTATAACTAACTTTGACCTGTACCTTTTTCCCCACTTGTGCTTGAGATAAGGCAAAAGTATTATTAGTCGCTCCACTAATATTAGTCCAGGTGACTCCATTATCGGATGACTGTTGCCATTGATAATTAAGTGTTCCTAAACCATCTGCATCTGCTAAGGTATTTGTTGCCGTTAAGGTTTGGTTTTGTGTCGCTGTTCCTGTAATACTAACATTACCTGTGGGTAAGTCATTAACGTTAGTAATACTTAAATTAGAGGTAGCTGTGGTGCTACTAAAAGCAGTTGTTCCTCCATTGCTGCTGACATTAACGCCCGTTTGTCCATTGCTACCACTGCTACTATCCCACCCTCGATAAGTGAGGCTAACATTACCGTTAAAGTTGGCATTGGGGACAAATCGAACTAATGCTGTATTACTTAAAAGAGTTGCCGAACTGTCTGTTACTGCCCCAAATGTTGTCCAATTGCTGCCGTTATCGCTGGAAAACTGCCAAGTTCCCTCACTTGTATTGCTCAACCCTGTTACTGCTATGCCACTAGGGTCGCTGTTGGCATCGGTGAAACTACTGCTTAAGAAGGTGGAAACTAATGTCCCTGGATTACTATTGGGGTCTTCATTAATCGTTGTTAAATTAGATACGTTAGCTGCATTCAGGACGGGGGCGTTGTTGTACTCTCCGGTTGCCCCAAAAAAGGCTAAACGCCCTGTCGGATCAGCATTAGTTACATTAACTGTAAGACTTTGTAGGGTCTTGGCGGGATCGGCGGCAAACCTGACCCCAAAAATTGCCGGAGCGTTAGCATCCTGAAAGCCTGTACTATTAGTTAAACTGCGGTCAAGATTATCTGCTAGATAATATAAGGTATTGGATTCGGTGATGCTGTCATACCAGTCAGGAATGGTTTGGGGGCTGGTGGTTTGGTTGGTTCCATCACTATAGTTTAAGGTTAAACTAACACTGCTACTTCCTTGTGTGGAAGTGCTAGCTAGATGCACATAGTTATACTGCCCACTGGTGACACTAAAGTTAAAATTTGTCCCACCAGTGGCACCGACAATCATACAGGCATTATTGCCATTGTTATTGTTGTTGTAACCCAGTTGAATTGCTGGATGATAACTGTTAGCGCTAAATAAACCGTCATCGGGTAGTCCATTCCCAGAAGTCGGATTTGTATAAACGGCAAAGGACTGAGTAACAGCGGCATAGCCTGAGTTATCTATTGCTGTTTGGGTGGTGTCTGTGACTCCACCTGTGTAGTTAACAATGACATCATCAGTGAAGATTGAGCTAACATCGAAGTTGGCGGTTGCTAACACTCCACCATAGCTTTTCATGGCTTGGGCTGAAAAAGCTAGGGGGGTTTCTATTGACCCGATGGTTTTGTCTAATTTCCAGTCTCCTCCTAGGGTCGCATTGCCAGTTTTTTGGCTGGATGCTGCTATGTTGGCCCCCATGATTTGATTCAGGTGCTGGATAAATTTTTCTCCTATTTTTCCGGCTGCTACTTCACATCCATACACTAAAATATCGGCTTTTTTTGTTAGGGCTTTTCCCCACTGCTGGAGTAGACTATTAAAACTGTCTAAATTTTCCCCATTTAGAAGGTCTGAACCGAGTTGTAAATGACCTGGACTCCCGTGAGAAACGATATGTAGGGCTTTAATCTTTGACCCGCCTTTGAGTGCTTGTGTGATCTGTTCTACCCCACTGTGGTCTTTGTCTAAAATCACGATTTCTGCGTTTTTGTTGGCCCCTTCTATTAGGCTTGGGTAGTTTTCGATAGAGGAGTCAATGAAAATAATTTGTTTTTTCATGGTTTTCTATTCAGTTTATTAATTAATAGCCAAAGGATTCTGATAAGTAGTTGCCGGGAGACCGCACCCAGTTGAAGGGATGAACGGGAAGGACGATCTCTGTTGGCCCGATGTACAATTTTTCCTCGGTTTACACAAGACAATCGGGGAAATTGCCTTTGGGCGTATTTGGAGAACGCCTAAATTTAACGTTAATAACTCTACTATAATCGATCAATTTTACGTTTAATTCCGTACAATTACTGAATTTTTTTAATTTTTTGGCTTAAAACCCCATCTGTGAGAATATTGATATGGGGTTAGGAGGAAAGATGATGGTCATTTACCGCTATAAGCTTGGCCCATCAATCCCCTATTTTTAACGTAAAAAATCAAATTTTTCCGAAGTTTTGTTAATCGGAATAAATTGTTGTGGTGGGCTTTGCCCACCCAACGGTTTAATCTAAGATTGCACCTCGTTTTTTGAGATCAAGTTTGCCTTCGGGAGAGAGTCCTACTACCCCTAATAATTTAGTATTTTCAACAATCGTATTGCTGAGATAAACACCGCTTAAATTAGAACCACTTAAGTCAGCGTGGGTTAAATCAGCATCGATTAAATTAGCACCGATTAAGTTAGCTTCTCTCAAATCACTAAAACTTAAATCTCGTCCAACCGCACCTTGAGTCACAATTTCTTGAACGAGTCGCCATTTATCATTAATTTGGGTGGTTTCATCCATCAAGCTCCCACTTAAATTTGCTCCTCTTAAATCTGCACCTAATAGATTTGCACCTTTAAGATCGGCACCGATTAAATTTACCCCCGTTAAGTTAGCATTCGTTAAAACAGCACGGGTCAGATTCGCATTAATTAATTTAACATTGGTGAGATTAGCTCCCGTTAAATCCGCCCCAATCAGTTTGGTATAAATTAAATTAGCACCCGTTAAATAGCTATTAATTAAATGGGCGCGGTTTAAATAAGCACCCACTAATTTCGCACCATTGAGATAAGCTTTACTCAGGTCGGAACCGCTTAAATCTGCCCCGCTTAAATTGGCATTAATTAAGTTAACTTCGCTTAAGTCGGCTTCACTTAAATCGGCTTCCTGCAAGTCAGCATTAATCAAATTCGCACTACTCAAATCAACACTACTTAAATCAACTCCAATGAGTCGAACCCCAATCAAAATAGTGCCTCGAAAATCCCGTTCTCCGTGAGAATACTTTTCTAATAATTGTTCAGTGTTCATTCTGTCATTATATATTCAATTAATCGATCTAATCATGACAACCCAAATTGCTCCGAATCGGAGGGTTTCTTGAACTGAACTGATCCAAAAGATCCAAGAAATCGAGTTTCTTGTTCAAATTTTGTGGATCAAATCCAAATTTCTATTCAAAAGCCCAGTTTCTGGGTCAGTCCTTTTTAAATTCCAGATGAGTTTAATTTCTGTTCCGATTCCGACGCGCAGCCTGTAACAATTTGACTCGGTAGGGATCGGCATCGGAACGCCAGTAGACACGATAACCCCTGATTTCTGCACAATGCTCTTCTAAACATTTTAACCAACCGAGGCGCGTCCGAATCGCCCGGAAATTATCAAACAGTCCCCAATTTTCTTCTTGCTGGCTAAGTTTCGTTAACTGTTCATATTGGGGATAGTCGGCGGTGACGAGGGTATGTTTTCGATGCAGGATCGGGGGGTTGGGGCCATCATAGCTTTGATAGGTAACGTGAAGATCCCGCAAGCTAATTTGCATACAGGTTTTGAGGGTCGGATGGGTCTCCAGATCAAAATCGGGAGAATAGAAATAGGAAATTTTGGGGCTTTTAATATGAAATTTAATTAAGTTGGCTCCTTCGGGACGACCCAAGGTTTTACTGGCACATCCTTCATACAGCCGCAGTAAAGGATCAAGTTTTTCTAAAGCAGAAATATGAAGCCAGAGGGAATTTTTCCGTTTTTGACCGACTACACTATTGTGACAATGATTGGCTATAATTTGTCGATCTCCTAACGAATATAACATTAAATCGGCTAAATTACAAGCTTTCTTATAACTTCCAAACAACCCTTTAATATCATTTTTCATCACTTCAGACAATTGGAACAGTTTAGGACGATGACCAAAGCGACTGAGGGCAATATAAACTAATAAATCTTGGCGACGTTGATGGGCAATTTCGTCCCATTCATCAGGATTCGTCGCTTGTAAAATAACTTTAAACGCTCGTTTTAAATTGCCAAATTCTTCATTAATGAGGGGTTCTTGAGGCAGTTCTTCTAAAATCGGTAAACGTCCGCGATCGCTGACAAACTCTATTAACGGTTGTAATAATTCTCGATAATCTTCAAACCGTTTAACCTGCAAACAAACTTTCGGAGAAGTCAAGCGAGAACGAAACCGAGATGCACGAAAATTTTCCGCTTCCACTTCATCTCTAAAAACCACATAAACCCCTAAATCTAAGGGGATCGAATCAACCTCTAAAACTTGATCAATATAAACCTTCAGTTCTTCCTGTTGATAATATTTCTGAAAGGTATTGCGACTGGTAATTACCCCATCTCCATAAGCCATTATTCCTTTTTCTTGCGTATCGACCAACACTTGTGCAGCAACAATTAACACTTTTCGAGTTAAATTCCAAGCGTTAATTAACGCGTCTCTGCGTTCCATTTGGCATTCAATCACATTAATAACATAACCCAAATTCACAATATCCGCTTCTAAACAAGGCGTATCCGGAGAATAATAAGGATCATAACCTGCGCTTTGATACCCTTGTTCGGCGATGCGTTGAACATCTCCCCCATACCCACAGCCATAATCAAAAAAAGTTATATTTTCTGTGAATAATTCGGCTTCCAATGCTAACCGCACCGGACGGGATAAGGATTTTCGAGGAATTGCCGCTTTGTGACGCTGAATTTTCGGAATCATGGGTAACGATGAATCAAAATTAACCCCATTCGGATCGGATAATCTAACAACTCGATGATCTTGAATTTCTACACCATGCTTTTCTAAATGTTGTTGCCATCCTCTCCGGGTTCCAATGGTTCGATAGAGGCGAATTTCTGACTGTTTTGCTTCCAAATCAGAGACCGAGGTCGGCTTAATTTTTTCTAACAATCCTAACGCTTCTTCCAGTTGCGTGAGTTTAGCAAATTTTTGATAGTCGGGATAAGTTGGTGCAACAAACGTTTCTTTGCGATGTAAGATCGGCGGATTATCACTATTAGAATAATCTAAAATATTTAATTGTCCATTTTTAACATTAACTTGAAAGCTAGCCGTTAAAGCGGGATGGGGATCAACATCAAAATCAGGATAAAATAGATAGGAAATAATCGATTGATTGGTATGAAATTTAACGATATTAAAAGATTTAAACTGAGGCAAAGAAAAACGGCTCAATTGTTCATAAACCTGCAAGACGGGATCAAGTTGGGTTAAGGCAGAGGCATGAACATATAACGCATTGGGGAGTTTTTTCCCGATCCGGCTTTGCTGACAACATTGGATAATAAAAGACAATTGCTGAACGTTCAGAAACAGTTGATTAATAATCTGACCAACCTGTTGATAGCTGCCGAAATAATGATCAATCTTTTGTTGAAGTTCCCCTGACAACTCTGCACCATAATTCAGCAAGGGTGGAATCGGCGGATTTAACGTTCTTAACGCCAGAAACACCAGTAAATCATTTCCAGAATAACCCTCACTGTTCAGATTGTTTGATTCAGTTTCAGGTTGGGAGGTCATCGGCATTTCCCAAGAATGCGTCTGATTCGGGAAAACGAGATGATGATGATGACTCATTCGTCTGACCCCAATTCAAAACCAAGCCGTTAGTTCTGATTTTAAAACAAGAAATCGGAAATCGGAATTAAGAATTAAGAATTAAGAATTAAGAATTAAGAAGAGGAGTCAGGAGTCAGGAGAATTAAGAATTAAGAATTAATAGGAAATAGAGTAGAGATTTCTTCCCCTGCTCCCTCCGCTCCCTCCGCTCCCTCCGCCTCCTCCGCTCCTTCTTTCCGGATCTCTCCCCCCCTGAACAGGGGAATGAAGTGTAATCTGAGAACAGATCGAACATGGCTAGTCACTCTCTTTTTCCGGGTCAATCCCAATATGTCCCCACCGCAGACGAATATCATCCCGCCTTGCAACGTCGCCGCAATAACAAAGGAATTCTTTTCTTATTGTTAATGGGTGTTTTTTTTAGTTTATTAGGAGTTCAGGTCGCACAACTGCAACTACTGCAAGGAAATTATAACCGAATTCGAGCCGAAAATAATCGTCTGCGTTTAGTTCCTGTTCCCGCTAAACGGGGTCATATTTTAGATCGTAAAGGCAATTTATTAGCGGGAAGCTATTTATCTCGTTCTGTTTATTTATGGCCACAAGAACAATCGGAAGCGGAATGGAAGACCACCGCTCAAGAATTAAGTTTAATTTTAAATATTCCGACCTCTGAGATTATTAAACAATTAGAAAAAGTCGGTTATCGATCTCGAATTCCCGTTAGAATTAGTACCAACCTTTCTCCCGATAAGTTTATTCCCTTAGTCGAAAAAATCGCAACTTTACGAGGAGTTGAAATTCGATCCGATTCAAGACGCAATTATCAGAATGGCAATTTAGCCGCTCATATTTTGGGATATATTGGCGAGGCAACCTTAGACGAATTAAAAGCGAACCCTAGCTATCCAATGGGCATGATTGTCGGAAAAATGGGTATGGAACGAATTGCTAATTCTAAGCTAGACGGGGTTTGGGGAAATCGGTTAATTGAAGTGGATGTCAAAGGCCAGGAAATTCAAGAGTTAGGAATTAACGCGCCCCAACAAGGGGAACCTGTGCAGTTAACCTTAGATTTAGCGTTACAAAAAACCGCCGAAAAAGCATTAGCAAACCGTCGAGGGGCAGTGGTTGTTTTAGATGTCAAAACCGGGGCAATTTTAGCCTTAGCTAGTGGCCCCACATTTAACCCGAATTGGTTTGCCGATCAATTAACCGATCAAGAATGGAAACAACTCCAAAGTCCTGATAAACCCTTATTAAATCGAGCCTTACAAGGGTATCCCCCAGGAAGTACCTTTAAAATTGTTACAGCCACCGCCGGAATTGAATCGGGAAAATATTCGCCTAATTCTAAAATTGCAACTTTTAATAGTGTCACCTTTGGGGGAGTTGCTTTTCATGAATATTCAGGAGGTCATGGCGTGATTGGATTTAAGCAAGCTTTAACGGTGAGTAGTAATACATTTTTCTATCAAGTTGGGGTGAAAACAGGAGCCGAACAAATTTCTAAATGGGGTCGAGAATTAGGAATTGGCGGATCGATTAATTTAGATTTATTGGGGTTAGATGGCGCGAATCATGGTCAAATTCCGACCCCCAAAGAAAAGGAAAAAATGTATGGAGAACCTTGGTATATTGGGGATACGGTAACAATGGCAATTGGTCAAGGATTAGTATTAGTAACGCCTTTGGAAATGGCGGTGATGGTGGCGACTGTGGCGAATAACGGGTGGCGGGTTCAACCCCATTTATTAACCTCCCAAACGAATACTCCTGCCACGAAACCGATTAAAACTAAAATTTCTTCTAGCACCTTAAAAGTTATTCGTGAGGGATTAATTGATGTGGTGAAAAAAGGAACGGGACGCTCATTAAATGATGGTTCGATTCCTTTAACCGGAGGGAAAACGGGAACTGTTGAAATCCCCGGTCAACCGGATAATTCCATGTACGTTGCCTTTGGGCCAGCGAATAAACCGGAAATTGCGATCGCCGTTGTGGTAGAAGCCGGAGGCTATGGGGCTGTTGCAGCCGCACCCATTGCCCATGAAGTGTTTAAAACTTATTTTGGCCCCCCTAAAACACAACCTAAACGTTAATTGTGGGTCAATTTATCGAGGGTGGGTTAAACCCACCAACAGTTTAGATTAAGAGGATTTATCCAATTTAAGCTAACGTTTAATTGATCAGCCTGCTCTAATCAACATTGGCTATCAATCGATGCTTGATGTCCATCTTTTAAAGATTAGCACGCTTAACCAATTAACAAATTTAAAACCTGACCTTCCTCACACAACAATTCGCGAGACTCCTGACGGACTAACCCCTCTATCACAGCTTCCTGTAATTTGACAAAAGCATTAAAATCCTCCAAGCCATATTTAGTTGTTTGTAAAAGATTTCGCAATTTCTCTTCTGCTGTAATTGTCAGATATCCCGTATTTAAGCAGTCTTCAACAATTACTTTAATTTGATTCATGTTTAATCTCATGGCTAGATTAGGGGATTTAAGCATTCAATAATTTCACTATTATTCTCTAAAAAAATAATTAAAATTTACATCTTCCTATAGTCAGATTATCCTTCTTTAATTCAACCGTTCCTAGGGGGAATTACATCTTCCTTCTGGAAGATAATTGTCATCTAATCTAGATATTTTCTGAACATTGAGATTTAACATGGACGATCTGATTCTGAATAAGTTCCCCGGATTTCAATAAAAATAACCAGAAGCTCTTTTCTGGGGGTGACAGAGCCGGATCTCGTTGTAGGGACGCCATGGGATAGCGCCCCTGTACAAAAGTAGAAGGGTTAAGAATAGAGGATAACAGCGTTTATTCAGGGGAGATCCAGTCATGGGGACGGCAATCGCAACCCAGTCTCCTTTTGTCCTCCCCTCCATTACAACTGACTCCAAGACATCAATCTAGTGGTTTAACTTCGTTCTAAAATAATCATTTCTGAACCAACAACCGGACTCCGAGCAATCACTTTGTTTTCAGTATTTGTAATTTCTAATTTGGCAAAGTTTAAATTCAAACTTTCTTTCAAAATTTCTTCAGCAAATTGATTTTGTTGCTCCGCTTCCATTTGATACCAATCATGACTAACGGTTACTTTCAATAGACTCGCTGGCATATTCATTCGCACCGATTGAACCAACTCCTCACCATAGAAACGGGTTGTTTCATTCATTTGTTTTTGAATGGCAGCCATTAAATATTGTTCAGGGGTTAGTTGAGGCAAATTCTCATCCGTAACCTCTGCTATTTCTGAGGGGGTTTCTACTGTTGTGATGGGTGTAGAAATAACGGCTGATTCCGGTTCAGCGTTTTCTACAATCGGTGTCGATTCTTCTGAAGGAGGAATCACTTCCACCAAATCAGGAAAGGGTTCTGCTTGCGGCGGAAACAGTTGAGCTTCGGGACTCAAAGGCGGTTGTATTTCCTCCACCGCAGGCGGTTTTTCTGCAATTATCGGGGCGGGTTTTTTGGAGGTAAAGCCAAATTTTGTAATGAAAATTAATAGAACAAGGGCGATGATTCCTCCCGCTAAGATTCCATCCGATAGCTTTTCGTTTAAGGAGGCGGGAAGAAGACGTCGCACGGGAGACAAAAGCGGTTTCAACCGACTCTCAGATGTTACCGTTGCGGGGGTTAGTTGAGATTCGAGTTTTGCTACAACTTCGTCTAAAAAACGAATGATCCTGCGTAAGCTTTGAATTGCTAAGGCTTTGAAACCTCCAGGTTGGGTAGGTTGCACAGGAAATTCAGGTTCCGAGGGGATGGGTTGTTTTTTTGACATCTTATTGCCTCACAATTGGCTAAAAAAATGTACGATTAATTCATGATAACAACGGCTTAATTATCTGGTTCCTATGGGATTCAATCGACGTCAATTTTTATGGTTAAGCAGTTTGAGTGGTTTGAGCGTTGCGGGATTTGGCATTCAACGGCGTATTTTCACCGCTTCGACAGGGACGGTTGACAATCAAAACGTTAAGGATGTTGCGATCGCCTCCCGTCCCCCTTCAGAACTTTTATTTCGATTTGTTGCGGTGGCGGATACCGGAACAGGCGAAAACGGTCAATATGCGATCGCAAATGCCATGAGTCGTCATCATCAAAATTATCCATTTAATGTTGTCATTTTAGGGGGAGATAATATTTACCCCAAGGGAGAAATTGAAAGAATTCATGATGTTTTTGAAAAACCTTATCAACCTTTAATTGACAAAAAGGTTAAATTCTATGCGGCTTTAGGCAATCATGATATTGCTACTGAAAATGGCAACCGAGAAGTGATGTATCCCGATTTTAATATGCAAGGTCGTTACTATACGTTTAGTTATGAACCCGTACAATTTTTTATTTTAGATGCCAATTCCAATGCAGATTGGAATCAACAAATGCCTTGGTTAGAAGACCAACTCAGTCGCAGTCAAGCGCCTTGGAAAGTGGTGGTAAGTCATTATCATCTATATGCTTCAGGGGTACGGGGTGTTAATGACAAACTGATTGATCTTTTAAGTCCTATTTTGAACAAATACCAGGTGCAACTTTATATTAATGGTCATGAACATCACTATGAGCGCACAACACCGATTAAGGGAACAACCTATTTAACCTGTGGTGCAGGTTCCATGACTCGACCCGTTCAACAATCGAGTTGGACAGCAACATCCGCCTCTATATTAAGTTTTGCAGTTATTGATATTTATAAAGATCAAATGCTGATTCAAGGAATTAATCAGGACAATAAAGTGTTTGATAGAGGGGTGATATTGCCAGGTTAATACAATAGATTGTAAGTGGCAATAATACTAATAGGATGTAATCAAAACTTCTGTAATCTT
>JBMDYE010000387.1:0-8246 GCA_048595135.1 Planktothrix sp.
ATGGAATTAATCACAGAAATTCCCGAAGCCGAAACTGATTTGATAGAATCTCTAACAAAAATACTACGTCAATTTGAATTTGAACGAATTATTGACCTGACTGAACCCTTAATAAACCATGCTCAGACCTCTAGTTAGTGCATTTAAAAAAAACCGAAAAATCCCGCTCCGATTCGTGTTAATTGTTCCCTTTGTGGTGCAAATTGTGGGTGCAGTGGGGTTAGTGGGTTATTTGTCCTATCGCAGTGGACAAAAAGCCGTTGAGAAACTGGCTAATCAATTGATGACACAAACCAGTAAGCGGATTGAACAACATCTAGATAGTTATTTAGGAAACGCTCAGAAAATTAATCTGATGAATTTGGATGCCGTCAAATCGGGAGTCTTAAAACTGAATGATTTTGACGCGTTAGGTAAATATTTTTATCGTCAGCAGCAAAGGTTCAATTTTACCTATGTTAACTTTGGGGGTCAAGATGGATCATATATCGGTGCAGGATATGGGGATGAGGCAGGTCGTGTTTTAGAAATCTCAGAGATCCTGACTTCTGAACCGAATCAGTATCGAGGCTATTCCATCGATCATCAAGGAAATCGTCTTAAATTAATCTATCAAACGACAATTTCTCAAAATAATAGTGCATGGTATTTGGATGCAGTAAACGCAAAAAAACCCATCTGGAGTTCCATTTATACTTGGGCTTTTGCGACAAATATTATTAGTATCTCCGCTAGCACTCCCGTTTATGACTCACAAAATAATCTGCTTGGGGTACTTGGTATTGATCTCAATCTTGCTCAAATTAGTCAGTTTCTGGAAACCATCAATCGCAGCAGTTCTGGTCATATTTTTATTATAGAACGCTCCGGGCTAATCGTTGCCACTTCAGAGGATGAATCTCCCGTTTTAATGGTGAATGGTAAAGGCACAAGATTGGCGGCTCTTAACAGTAAAAAACCTGTAATTCGCGACGTAACTCAGGCATTAATTCAACAATTTGGCAGTCTCAACGCGATCGCTAAACCCCAATTACTTCGTCCTTCTCTTAATCAAAACCCGTTTGTCAAGGTTATCCCCTACAGTGATGAATACGGTTTGGATTGGCTGATGGTGATGGTGATCCCAGAATCGCAATTTCTCGCAGAAATTCAAGCCAATACTCGAACAACGATTTCACTCTGTCTATTCACGTTAATGATTGCAACAGGATTAGGAATTCTCACCTCAAATTTAATTGCTAAACCCATTCAACGATTGAGTCAAGCGAGTCGTGCGATCGCTGAGGGTGAACTGGATCAGGTTGTAAATATTAAAGTTGTTTCTGAACTGGAAACCTTAGCAGATGCCTTTAATAATATGGCAAGTCAATTGCAAACCTCTTTTGAAACTTTAGAAAATCGCGTCCAGGAACGGACAGCCGAATTGATGATTGCTAAGGAAAAAGCCGAAGTTGCCAATCAAGCGAAAAGTACCTTTATTGCCAATATGAGTCATGAATTGCGATCGCCCTTGAATGCGATTTTAGGGTTTTGCAAATTAATGTTAAGGGCAAACAATATGCCCCCTGAACACTATGAGAATGCCGGAATCATCTATCGCAGTGGTGAGTATCTGTTAACTTTAATTAATAATATCTTAGATTTATCGAAAATTGAAGCGGGAAAAACCACCTTAAATCCGAGTGATTTTGATCTGTATTGCTTACTCGAAGACTTAGAAGATCTACTCCAGAGCCGAGCCACGAATGCCGGATTAAAATTAATCTTTGAACGCGGAGAAAGCGTGCCTCGTTATCTCTTTACGGATCAAGTAAAATTACGACAAATTCTAATTAATTTACTGAGTAATGCGATTAAATTTACACCAGATGGAACCATTATCTTAACGGTTGTTAAGGACAACGAAGAAGACTCAACAGATGTTGTTACCCTCCAGTTCACCGTTGAAGATACAGGAGTCGGTATTAGCCCCGCAGAACTCCCGAAACTGTTTGATACCTTTAGCCAAGCCCAAGCGGGAAAAGAAATGCAAGAAGGCACCGGATTAGGATTAGCCATTAGTCGCAAATTTGTGCAACTGATGGGGGGTAATATTCACGTCGAAAGTGAATTGGGAAAAGGAACAACATTTCGCTTTACAATCGAAGCAAAACTCAGTCAAAATGTTAATACTGAACAGACACCAACCCGACAGCAAGTATTAGGATTAGCTCCAGGTCAACCGATTTACAGAATTCTCACCGTCGATGATAAACCGATCAATCGTCAACTCTTAATTAAACTTTTGACTCCGCTCGGATTTGAAGTCAAAGAAGCCAGTAACGGAATTGAAGCGATCGCCCTTTGGAAGGAGTGGGAACCCCATTTAATTTGGATGGATATGCGAATGCCTGTGATGGATGGTTATGAAGCCACCAAATCTATAAAATCTACCACGAAAGGGAATGCCACAGCAATTATTGCTTTGACAGCGAGCGTCCTAGAAGAAGAAAAAGCGATCGTTCTCTCCACAGGATGTGATGATTTTCTTCGCAAACCGTTTGCTGATCATAGTCTGTTTGAGATGATGGCTAAACATTTAGGAGTAAAATTTATTTATGCAGAAACAAAACCCGTTTTCAATTCTACCCCCCATCAGAAAATTACGTCAGTGAGCTTAACCATCATGTCTCAAGAGTGGATTACTCAACTTTACAAAGCAGCACTAGAAGCAAACAGCCAAATGGTGATGGAATTAATAACAGAAATTCCAGATTTAGAAGTTTCTCTGATACAATCTCTAACACAAACAGTCCGTCAATTTGAATTTGAACAGATTATTGACCTTGCAGAACCCCTAATCAACAATGACTCCTGATTCTCAGCTAGAAACCAAAGGGAATATTCTCCTGGTCGATGATCTTCCAGAGAATCTGCAACTGTTAAGCGATTTGCTGATTAAATTAGGCTACACAGTTCGCAGTGTGACAAGTGGACGAATGGCACTCAAAACTGTAAAGGTAAAGCGACCAGACGTTATTTTTTTAGACGTGAAAATGCCAGAAATGGATGGCTATCAAGTGTGCCACGCCCTGAAAGCTGATGAAAATCTCCGCAATATTCCTATTATTTTTATTAGTGCATTAAATGATGTTTTTGATAAAGTTAGAGCCTTTGAGTCCGGCGCGATCGACTATATCACCAAACCATTTCATATTGAAGAAGTTGTCGCTCGTTTGGAAAATCAGTTAACCATTCAACGCCAGCAACGCCTGTTAGAACAAGAAATCATTAAACGCAAGGAAGCCGAAGAGGTATTGTATCAATCCAGGGCGCTGTTAACCAGTGTGTTAAATAGTTCTCTCGATGGTATCGCCGCCATGCAAGCAGTACGGGAACCGTCAACCGGAGAGATCAAGGATTTTCGCTGCTTACTGGTGAACCCCGTCGTCGCGCGGGTTTTTAATCGCAAACGGGAAGAGATGATCGGTCAATTACTGCTCAAAAAAATCCTCAGCCGTTTTGAACCCGAACTGTTTGAGCGCTTTGTTCAGGTGGTGGAGACCGGAAAACCCTTGGAACAGGATTTTTGCTATTCATTAGCAGAACCCCATTGGTATCATTGTATCGCTGTTAAATTAGGAGATGGGTTTGCGATTACAGTCCGGGATATCACCACCCGTAAACAAACCGAACTCGCCTTGCAACAAGCTAATCGGCAATTAGAACTGTTGGCGAATTTAGATAGTTTGACTAAAGTCGCTAATCGCCGTTGTTTTGATGTTCGTCTCAAACAGGAATGGCAACGCCTCGCCCAAGAACAAAAACCCCTTTCCGTTATTTTATTTGATGTTGATCGATTCAAACTTTATAACGACCACTATGGTCATCTGATTGGGGATGATTGTCTCAAACAAGTCGCCCAAGCTGTCCAACAGCAAATTGATCATTCAAATCATTTACTAGCGCGTTATGGGGGTGAGGAATTTATTGTCCTCCTTCCTAACACCCATTTAGAAGAAGCCATTCAAGTCACGCAACAAATTCAGCAAGCCATTTATAACCTTGCCATTCCCCATATCGAGTCTGACATCAAAGATATTGTTACCATCAGTCTCGGTATTGCTTCCACCATTCCCACCTTAGAACAACAGCCCGATACATTAGTCGCCCTCGCCGATCAAAGATTATACAAAGCCAAACAACAAGGACGCGATCAATATAGTACGAATTAAGAATCAGTAATCAGTAATCAGTAATCAGTAATGATAAAAGTGCGGATTAAACTCACTAATTCCATCGCTTGATTTCGGGTCATACTATGATTCCCAGATAACTTGATGTTTCTAGAACTATAGGGAATTTCTAAAAGGACAATATAAATCGGTTCTTTCTTCATAATGAACAGTGAAGAATAGGTTGTGACTCTAAACGGCGTTTCCTTCGCTCGCACATTCATTCCACTCAAGGGGTATTCTCGTGTTCTTCCTCTGAATAGTTTTTCAGATTTTATCGTTATTTTATTTTGTTCTCGATCAAGAATAACTGTTTTAACTGTTGTGAAGAAAACCCCATAAGTCCCAACAAAAATACAAAAAAGGATAAAAAAGCTAGGAAAAACACCTTCAGTAATCACTAACAAAATTCCAATACAACCCAAAATAAAAAAGGGAGTACATACAAATCTTAACCCCCAAGCTGATTTCACTGAGTCTTTAAGAGTCAACTGAGTTGAAGTCTGTTCTACGATTTTCATCATATTATTGCCTGCAATAGAATGAAGTTCCTCCTCTCCCCTTGTCCCTCCTTCCCCGCTCCTCCTTTCCACTTCCCAAATTGTCTACTCATGCCAGTCATTCTATCTCACCCTCAAAAATAACAAACTCAAGATCTATCAAGCTTTATCTTGCTTCCCAGTCAGATCCATTCCCCGTGCAGACTGTAGAACTTGGAATAGTAGCACGTTACTGTCAGAAGATGCCAAAACTACCCCGTAGAGTGAAATCAAAGTGTTAGGCAGATATCATGATTTCAGAGCAACTCCCCATTATTTTAATTGCAACAATCTTTCCGATTTTAGTGAGTTTAATGGCTACTCTTCCAAGCTCCGCCCAAACTCCCAACAGTAATGGAAACACTGATGTCTTTATTTTAAATATGCAAAATGCTACCCGTGATCTTTCTCAAGCACCTGTTGTTTCTGAATTTGATTGGTTTAATGATGGCGATAAAATCGGTTTAACCCACGGACTGACAGAATCCGATTTAGACTATATGCAATTAGTAGATTTTGATCACGATGGATTATTTGATGATACCGTCATTAAAATTAAATCCACTCAACAGATTTTAGGGATTATTTTAAATGCCGATGATTTTGTGTTAGATGGAGAATTCATTCCGGTTTCTCCCAGTTCTACTCAACTCCTAACCTGTTTGCCTAAAGCCAATACCCTCAACTGTCAATTGCCAACTGCTCGTTAAAATATGCTCGGAATGGTTTCCAAATCCGGTGGAAAAGGTGCATCAATTCAACTCAACAGAATTCAAAAATCCCTATTAATCAATCTTCACGGGATTTGAACTCGCTACAATCATCTAGCCTTGTGTATCTACCATCTATTTAAGCAACCTATATATACTATCTGAATTGAAAGGGTGTAGAATAAAAGATGTGCTAAATTATATAGCAGTCGAAGCAGAGATTAGGACATGAATCAAGGCGGTGAGACTAAATTATCAAGCATTTTTCTCTCTCATACTGCCTCCTGCCTCCTGCAAAGCTGCCTCCTGTCATAACACCCGATTTAACCTCAACCATGACCTCTAATTTAACTCAAGTTTATCCTGTCATTTGGGAAAGCGATCGCGCTTCACTCATTGATCAAACCCGCTTACCCGATGATTATACCCGTGTAGAAATTACTACCTATCAACAAATGGCAGACGCCATTAAAACCATGATTGTTCGGGGCGCACCTGCCATTGGAATTGCCGCTGCATTTGGGTTATATTTAGGGGCGAGAGACCTTCACACCTCAGATCGAAATCAATTTTTAACTCAATTAGAAGAAATTGCCCAAGTCTTAAGAGCCACTCGCCCCACGGCTGTTAATTTATTTTGGGCAATTGAGCGAATGTTGCAAACTGCAACCACCACAGAAGGAACCATTGAAAACATTAAACTTGCTTTATTAGAGATGGCAAAAACCATCCGAGAAGACGATATAAAAACTTGTTTTGCCATTGGAGAAGCGGGGTTGAAAGTATTACCGCAAACTCCAGAAAAATTAAATATTCTTACCCATTGTAACACCGGATCGTTAGCAACAGGTGGCTATGGAACGGCGTTAGGCGTGATTCGGTCTGCCTGGAATTCAGGACGATTAAATCGCGTTTATGCTGATGAAACTCGTCCCCGTTTACAAGGGGCAAAACTAACCACTTGGGAATGTGTACAAGATAAAATTCCTGTTACCTTAATTTCCGATAATATGGCAGCCCATACCATGAAACAAGGCGTTATTCATGCCGTTATTGTTGGGGCTGATCGAATTACTACGAATGGCGATACTGCCAATAAAATCGGCACCTATAGTTTAGCCATTGTTGCCAAAGCTCATAACGTGCCCTTTTTTGTTGCCGCCCCCTTATCCACCGTTGATTTTAAATTAGCAACAGGCGCAGAAATTCCCATTGAAGAACGGGATGCAACGGAAGTTTATCAAGTGGGAGAAACCCGAATTTGTCCCGAAGGCGTCGAATTTTATAACCCCGCCTTTGACGTCACCCCCGCCGAATTAATCACCGCTATTATCACCGAAAAAGGTGCCGTTTCTCCCGAACAATTAAAACAATTTTCCCCGTAGGATGGGCTGCGCCCATCATCCCACTCTATCCTATTACTCTCCTTAATAAGATAGATTTTGCTATATCCTATTACCTCCTTTAATCCCAGGGCTGTTTCATGTTCTCCCCAAAATATCTATGACCTAACCCCCCAACCCCCAACAACCTCTCCCTGCCCTCTCCACCTCTCCCTGCCCTCTCCTTCTAGGAGAGGGAAAAGGAAGAATGTTTTTATTCGAGAGGGAAAAGGAAGAATGTTTTTATTCGGAAGGGGGAGTAATTAATAATTTTTGATGTTTAATAGTAAAAATTCTTCCCCCCTCTCCATGCAGGAGAGGGGGTTAGGGGGAGAGGTCAAACAAATTTACGGGGAAAATGAAACAGCCCTGGCGAAGCTTAAATGAACAAAGAACTTTACCCCACCTCCGTTTCCATCAACTTCTTGATTCAAGCTAAAAACTCTTTTTGTAAATGCAAATAACTTGCAATATGATCTAAAGTATGAAAAAATGAGAACTGCCTAACTTGAGTATTCTGTAAACCCAATCCTATCTGGTTTTTACACTTAGCCGAAGTTGAGCGTGGGATAGTGGGCTAAAAAGTTATTAATAAAAGTCCTAAAAAATGTTTTTTGATCCTCAGACTCAATTGAAATGGCTCCAAATTTGTAGAAAAGGATTACAACGATTTGGGCTATTTTTATTCGGGATGATCTTGACAGGAGTAGTGAGTAGCGTAGCTATCAGTTCTCCACCCGCAAAGACAGAAATCCTTTGGGATACCTACGGCATCCCCCATATTTACGGTCATACTGTCCAGGACGCTTTTAAAGCCTTTGGTTGGGCGCAAATGCAAAGTCATGGTAACTTGCTGTTACGCCTTTATGGACAAGCACGGGGACAAGCGGCGGAATATTGGGGAGAAAATTATCTCGACTCCGACCAATGGGTGCTAACAATGGGTGTCCCCCAACGGGCTAAAGCTTGGTATAACGCTCAAAGTCCCTTATTTCAGAATTATTTAGATGCCTTTGCTGCGGGAATTAATGCCTATGGGCAAGAACATCCTGATTTAATTGATGATCAAGTTAAAGTGGTATTACCGATCACTTCAGAAGACGTTCTCGCCCACCTGCAACGGGTGTTACTGTTTACCTTTGTGGTCAACCCTGGAAGTGTGGAAAATGTCGCTACCGCAAAAACTCCCGCCGCCTCAAATGGATGGGCGATCGCACCCCAACATTCTACATCTGGTCATGGGATGTTACTCGCCAACCCCCACTTACCTTGGTTCGATTTATTTCTCTGGTATGAAGCCCAAATGACCGCCCCAGGGTTTGATAGTTATGGGGCAACATTGGTGGGTATCCCCGGGTTGGCGATCGCTTTTAATGATTATTTAGGCTGGACGCATACCGT
>JBMDYE010000388.1:0-12739 GCA_048595135.1 Planktothrix sp.
TGGAACGGCAGTATTAGGCAGTTATGAAAATACGGGGACTGCAACAGGTTCCTTCACCGACAGCTTAACTAATACCGAAACAGTCACCCACGCGGATGATAGTTCCTACTTCGGGATTGTACCACCAGGGGCGCGCACACCTGGGTTCTGGCAGCGTTGGACAACCGTTTGGGATGCCACGACCAGTAATGATTCCACCTTCCAAGGACGTGATGGCTTCCCCATCAGTGATATTCTGCTGTCGCCTTACTCCAAAGCCACCGTTGATCCGGTTACAGGACAAACAACGTTAGGTATTCTCGTCGGTGACTTTAACCGCAGTGGTACCACCGATGGTAGTGAGAAAACCGTGTTCTATACCCTTCAAGAAGCTCAAGATTTGGTTAATGCCGACAAGAAAGTTCAACAAGATACTCGCTATACTCTAGGCCGTTCTTTAGTGGCATCTTGGTTGAACTTCCTGGCTGGAAACACCGCACCGACCAGTGATATTAACAGTGGTATTACTTGGCTACAACAATATACTCCCGATGAAAATACTAATGGTGTAGGCGATGGTAATCTCACCATACAAGCGTCCCGCTATGCAGTTCGTGCCAGTTCCGCGGCTTGGTCAGGGGTAGGCGGTGGCGAAACGATTAACGCTGCCTTAGATTACTACAACAATACGGGATTGTTTGGTAGCCAACCTATCTAAACGTTAATTCGTATTCAACTAAAAAGGGATTACTGCATTAGTTCAGTAATCCCTTTTTGAGAATGATATGAAAGACTTAATCCGCTGTCTCAGTGGCAAATGTTGGGAGCTACTCACTGACAGGTTCAATTAAGCAGACAGTAAATCTTCAGATGAAGTAAAAATTTCCTCAATATGATTGATAATTTCAAAGACTCGATCAAGTTGAGTAATTTCAAAGATCAGTCGAGCAGTCGCAGAAGGTTTAAAAATCACCAAACGGCAAGTTTTACTTCGAGCATATTTAACAGCCGTTACCACCGCTCCTAACCCTGAACTATCCATAAACTCAATATCAGCCATATTCATCACCCAAACTTGATGGGGTTCAATGGGAATATTGGTTAATTGTTCTTTCAGAACATTTCCTCCTTGAGAGTCAAGACGACTTTGAGGCTGAAGTAAAACATATCCATTCAGTTGCTGCCATTCCATAGGTTATCACTCCTAGCTTACAAACACTATTAGATAGATATTCACCCGTTTACCAGTTTCAAAAATTGTTCAGAACCAGGTTTTACATGATTATTAATGATGCTTCTGAACGAATACATGGGGTTCCTATCGTAATAGGATTCTCAGATGTCTTTCGTCTCTCTCAAGACTGAACTATGTCCCTTGAGAGCCAAATCATGGCTAAAGTTATCTCAGTTGAAATACTTAGAGAAACTCTAGTCTATCTTAACCTACCTAAAAGTTCCATTCAGGCAGCCGAATCACTTATAACTCAGTCCTGAAGAGGATTACAGCCATTTCAGATGCTGTTAAAATTTTTTTTAGGGTTAAGCTGAAAATCTCCGTATGATTAACCAGAAGCACCAGGAACATCCCGGTTGATCTCAGTGAAAACACGGAATTACGGCTCTTCCTCCTATACCATACCCTTAAAATTCCCTGAGATTGACACAATTCTAAAATTTGCGTCAAGATATATAGAGAAGTATAAAGCTTTGCAAATAAACATAAAGTAGGCATTAAATGTCTTTTGAGTTTGTATCGTTAGAAACAATTCGAGAAATTGCTCATCAATATGGCTATTGGGCAGTTTTTTTAGGAATTGCTTTAGAAAATGCAGGAATTCCGATCCCTGGGGAAACCATTACCCTCGTTGGCGGTTTTCTAGCAGGAAGTGGAGAACTGAACTATTGGTATGTATTGGGGACAGCTACGGCGGGTGCCATTTTAGGGGATAATTTTGGCTATTGGTTGGGCCGATGGGGAGGATGGCCATTACTGCTGCGCTTGGGCAAACTCTTCCGTATGCGGGAAGAACAACTGCATGAGGTCAAAGAGCAGTTTCGCCAAAATGCCCCCAGAGCAGTTTTCTTAGGTCGTTTTGTTGCCTTATTACGGATTTTTGCAGGCCCCTTAGCCGGAATTGCCCAAATGCCCTATTGGCAATTTTTACTGTGTAATGCCGCAGGAGCCACCATTTGGGCATCGGTTATGGTTAGTTTATCTTACTTTGTGGGTCATATCGTTTCTTTAGAAAAATTAGTGGCTTGGGTTGCCCAATTTGCCATTGTTGCTCTGATTTTAGTCATCGCTTGGTTAGTGATTCCGCTCTGGTTGGAAACTCGGAAAGCTAAAAATCTCTAAAGCCAATTAACCGTTAATTATTAATAACTGATTATTTCCCGCTTCTACAATCCTGTAAAAATGGAGAAGCGGGTTTTTTAGTCTCTACTGTAATTCAGAAGTATTGCTATTTTTTTCTATTCTCAGAATACGAGCGAGGATTAACTAATTTGAATGGGAGATGAATTCAGTTGGTATTCTACTTCGTCAAGACTCCAAGCTTTTCCATCTAACGCCATTTGTTCAATGAGACGCGCTAATCTTAATGCTTTTAACGCTTGTTCTCCCCCAACAGACGGTTGATTTCCTCCCCGAACACAACTGACAAAATGTTCTAATTCAGCGTGTAACGGTTCAATATTGCTAGTATGAACTTTCTCAATTAATCCATCTTGGCGATAAAGAATTTGACCATAATCGGTCACATAATTTGCGGTGGTTTGACGATGAATTAAAATTTCATTATTGAGAAAATCGGCTTCTGTTAAAGAATTTTTACAATGGGCGCTTAAAGTTCGCCGTTTGCGATGAGTGACTTTACTGGCAATTAAGGTGGCAACAATTCCATTTGCAAAACCCAACGTTGCGGTGACATAATCTAAATAACCGGAATCAGAAGCACGGCTGCCACTGGCGGTTAATTTAATCACGGGAGAAGGAACTAATTCTAAGAATAAATCAATATCATGAATCATTAAATCCAACACCACCGACACATCATTGGCGCGGTTAGAATAGGGACTCATGCGATGGGCTTCTAATGCTAAAACTTCTTCGGTTTTGAGAACTTTACTCAGTTCTTGAAATGCTGGATTAAACCGTTCAATATGACCCACTTGTAAAATTCTTTGATATTCTGCCGCTGCATTCACTAATAATTCTGCCTCACCAATACTAGCAGCGATCGGTTTTTCAATTAAGACATGAACCCCTGCTTGTAAACAAGCCATGCCCACAGAGTAATGTAATCGAGTCGGAACCGCAACACAAACGGCATCCACTAACGGTAACAGATCCCGATAATCTTCAAAAAAACGCACCCGGTACTTACTGGCGGTATTGAGTCCCCGTTCTACGTTAACGTCCGCAACACCCACTAATTCCACGTCCTTGAGCATACTCAGGACTCTGGTGTGATGCTGCCCCATATTGCCAACGCCGATAACTCCGACTCGGATCGGATCAAGTTGACTCCGCCCAGTTCCAACAGCCGAATATCCTACGGACATCCTATTTTGCACTCCTCGATTCTCCTCCACCACAGCAATTAAGCCGATAGGCTTGACTACTCAATCCATCCAGATACTATCACAGCCTTTCGTTTTGTAAAGAAGTTTGAATAAATCAGTCACCAGTCACCAGTCACCAGTCACCAGTTATCAGCCATCAGTCACCAGTCCTTCTTCCCTATTGCAAGAGTGCCTAATTCTTAATTCTTAATTCTTAATTCTTAATTCCTTTAGAACGTGGATGCGTTCCAACCCCACATGGAACCTTTGGCATCGGCAAATTCGATATAGATTCTATTGACCGGAACGTTTAAGGTTTGATTGATGGTTTGGCAAAAATCCTGACTCATGGCTTTAGTTTGGTTGGGTTGCATTGTCCCAATACTTTTAATTTCGATATAGCAAACGGGGTCAGTTGTTCCCGCAAATGTCATGGGGACATCAGCCTCAAATGCTGTCATTACATAGGATTCTGGCTTGCCCAGATGTTTTGCCAACCTCGAAGACAAACTTTTTAACAATCCTTCAACGTCGGATTTTTCCGGCTGAGAAACAGAAGTTTTAACTTGAATTAAAGGCATATTCAGATTAGGAATGGGTAAGAATTTTTGAATGGAAATAGCCGTGTTAAACAGTCATCAGTTATCAGTTATTAGTAAAATAGTTACCAATTCTTTATTCTTCTGATTCCTAACGCCTAATTTCCGTCTTTCAACTGGTGACTGGTGACTGGTGACTATTTTCAGCCTCCATAATTCCAACCTGTACTGGCGAGGGAGAGAATCTCTGCTTCTTTGTGGACTCCAGCAGCGATAACTTCCCCAACGAATACGGTATGGTCGCCTTGTTCGACGGAACCTACAACTTTACATTCGATATAACCTAACGCTTCAGAAATAATTGGACAACCGGTTTCATTCAGATAGAATTCTACATCCTCGAATTTATTCCCCACTCGCCGTTGCGGTTTAAAGAATTTTTGGGCGAGGTCTTTTTGTCCTTCAGCTAGGAAACTTAAGGCAAATACGCCACTGGCTTTAATCATGGCGTGGGATTTAGAATCTTGTTTAACGCAGTTGATGACGAGTGGTGGTTGAAAGGAGGCTTGTGTTACCCAACTGGCGGTAAAACCATTTACTTCATCACCCTCTTTTACCCCGCAGATATAAAGGGCATGGGGAATTTTACGAAGAAGTGTTTTTTTAGCTTGTTCGTCTAACATAAGATTCTAACTGATTTGATCAGGAATTAGTTTAGCAAAAAAGTGTTAATTTGTTCAGCCGTCTTGAGAAGGAGAAGACTTTAACGATTCCTAATCAAGAGTTCAAAGTTTACATCACTGCTCAAACCTAATTTCATTGATTAACAGAAGGATTTTGAACCCTATCATAGCCATAAATCCTGCTGCTTAGTTCCGATGGTTATTAACATGACGAACTCTTGCTCCTGCCCATTGTAATTTTTCTCGTAACGTTTGATAAAACGAATAGTTTTCGCGCAAAATAATAAACTGGGCTTCACAATTTGCCATTGAAACATCAACCCGTTGTCCCGGCCAAATCGACGTCGCTAACACCCCATCCATCCATAATTTAGTGTCATGTTCGGGGTCGGCTAACGGCCAGACACTGACCACTGAACCGGAAGGCAAAATAACGGGACGACTGGATAAACTTAACGGACAGATCGGTGCGACGGTAATCGCTGACATCCCTGGATGAACAATCGGCCCTCCGGCAGAGGCATTATAACAGGTGGAACCCGTTGGAGTCCCTACAACTAATCCATCTCCTTGATATTGATCAACGATTTCTCCATCGACTTCCATTTCTAAAAAAGAGGTTGGCATTCGATAGGAGGAAGCGGGTTTAATACAAAATTCATTTAAGGCTAAAAAGCGATCGCTAATGGGTTCTAAATTACAACGATTTCCTTCACAAACCACCGCTTGTAACATCATTCGACTTTGCACCGCATAGCGATCTTTAAGTAACCGTTGAATAACTTCTTCGCTATTTTGTACATCGTCAAAAGATTCGGTTAAAAACCCTAAATGTCCGCCTACATTGGCGGCTAAAATTGGAATTCCTTCGGGGGCTAAATGTCGAGCGGCGGCTAAGGCAGTTCCATCTCCTCCTAAAACGATCGCTAAATCAATCGGAGCGTTACTAGAGGCAATAAACACAGGATAGGGGTTGTCTTTCGCACCACTTGGCCCCATCAATACATGACATCCTCGCTGTTCCAATTGTTTCGCGTACTGTTCCGCACAACGTTGGCTTAAGGGATCTCTAGCTTTATGGGCGATGATAACCTGTTTAATGTCCACAATTCGATCCGTATTTTCTTGAAGTCTTGTTGTTATTATCTCGTATCCTAACCAAAGATGACAGGCTGATCCGTTTAGTTCGCTACTAATTCATAGGATCAGATAGCCTATCATTAATTAAAAGCAATCAGAATTTTAATTCGATTAATCATTACCCAATATTTAAACAATTATTGAGGGCGGGGCCAAGGAATAGAAGGCGACGCCACAATTTTTTGAGCCACAGCACTTGCACCATAACGGTTTAAATGACTCGGATCAACAAAATAATTATATTGAGTTAATGCCCGTTCTGATAAATCTAAAAAGACAAATCCATACTCTTTAGACAGTCTTCTCATATGTTCTCTAAACTCCACTTCAGCCGACCATCGAACGGAATCTAAATAATCATCGGTTAAGGGTAAGTTCACAATAACCAATGGAATCTTTTTAGCTTCAGTAAAGGCAACAACAGAAGCCAAGGCACTTGCTTGTTTACCGCCTAAATTAAACGCTCGATAATCGCCATCGTAAGTTCCTGAAACATAAGGCTTTCTTTGATAATAATTATTCGGGTTAAAGCGATCGCTTAACGGTAAAAAACCATTCGCCTCAATTGCATCTAACGAAACGGAAGTTAGAGCAAGATGAAATTCTGAAGGATCATAAACTAAATCCGTTAATTCAAGTTGATTTGAGTTATCATTTAAAGTTAAATCACTGTTTGACTGATAGTGAGACGTTTGAAAATTAAACTTAGAATTAGTTTTAGTTTTACACCCTTGCGGAAGTTGATAACATTTTGTTTTCGGTTGTGGTTCTGTTTTCGCCAATTGAGGACGGATTCCCGCCGCAATTTTTTGATGCGCTTGAGAGGCAATAATCGCTTCAAAGGTTCGATCAATTCGACCACTATTAAACGCCCGAACTCCATCCGCCCAAATAATCATTTTAGGGAGTTGATCTGGGGTTAAAACTTTTCTTAAAATATAATCAACCACTTGAGCCGTTGCGCCATTAACGCCGAAGTTAAATATTTTTAATCCTTTGTATCCTTTTCGAGCTAAAGCAAACTGCATTTGAGTGGGATCAACCCCTTGTAACGCACGGGAACTACCAACAATTAAAATATCCGGTTTGCCAACGGTACTCAAATAAGATAAATACAATTGTAACTGTTGGTCTAAAGGTTCACTATCAAAACTAGGAAACTGCGCCACAGAATTTCCTCGCGCCGCTTGCTGTTGAGAATACGTTAAATTTCGCATATATTCAACAACTTTTTTTTCAGCAAAAGCACGTCTGGGACTATTCGGAGGAACTGCTTGCATCCACGCCACCGCTTGCACCCATAAACGCGCCACTTCATCCCATTGTTCTTTTGTTCTCGCTCGTTGCGCTAAATTAGATGCTTGTAAGGCAAATTTAACCGATTCATCGAATGGATTTCCTTGAGTACAAGTTTGAGATTGTGCTAAATTTCTATTCCCAGACTCTTTGTCTAAATTCGGCGAATTTCCTTGAGAAATTAACGCTTGATTTTCTGGTGTAACCGCCGCCAGTGCAGGTTGGGAAGGGGAAGAATTTTGAGAGGCTTGTCTAACTGATGAACATCCCACCATCAGAAATAACATGGGAACAGCAAGTATCCAACGAGATAGCATAATAGATTTAGAATTCTGGGAAAGCTGGGTTTGCATCAATTCTATAAAATCAAAATTAAGAATTAACCGTTAAAAGGGAACAGGGAACAGGTATTAAAATAATAATAAATTTTTTCCTCCGCTTCTCCTGCTCTCTTCATGTGTCCGACTGGTGACTGGTAACTGGTGACTGTAAAGGCTGCCTTCTTGCTATTATAAGATTAACGTTCCGTTTTGGCTTCAATTACGCCTTCAGCTTCATGAATAATCGATCTTAACTGTTCTATGATTTCCCGACTTGCTGATTGCCAAAACTTCCGTTGATGCGCTTCTAACAATCGTTCTGCCATATCCCGTAACGCCCAAGGATTTTTTTCTTGAATAAATCTTTGCACATTTTCATCTAAAACATAAGCTTTGGCAACCCCTTCATACATAAAATCTTCAACACAATTTGCCGTTACATCATAAGCGAATAAATAATCTAAGGTTGCTGCCATTTCAAACGCGCCTTTATAGCCATGTCGCATCACCCCAGAAATCCATTTAGGATTAATCACGCGAGACCGATAAACTTTGGCAATTTCTTCTTGTAAAGATTTAACTTTCGGCTTTTCTAAAATTGAGTTATCGCCAAAAAAAGTTTGAGGATTTTCACCCGTTAAACTTCTAACTGCAACCGTCATCCCCCCTTGGAATTGATAATAATCATCAGAATCGAGTAAATCATGTTCTCGGTTATCTTGATTATGCAAAACAATTTGCATTTTTTGCAATCGGTTTTTAAAGGATTCTGAGGCGGAAATTCCTTGTTTTCCTCCCGTATAAGCGTAGCTACTCCAGTTAATATAAGCCGTCGCTAAATCTTGGTCGTTATTCCAGTTTTGAGATTCTATTAACCCTTGTAATCCAGCCCCATACGCCCCAGGTTTAGACCCAAAAATTCTAAATTGCGATCGCCTAACGGCTTGTTCAACGGTTAAACCCGCTTCGATCCAATGTTTAATTTCTTGTTTAACCTGGGTGGCTAAGGGATTTTGATCCACAGGTTCTTCTAATTTTGAAACCGCGATCACCGCTTGATCAAATAAATCAATTAAATTCGGAAACGCATCTCTAAAAAAACCGGAAATTCTTAAGGTCACATCCACACGGGGACGACCTAATATTGATAACGGAATAATTTCAAAATCAATGACTCGCCGCGAAGGATAATCCCAAACAGGTTTAACGCCTAATAATGCTAACGCTTCGGCGATATCATCTCCGCCAGTTCTCATGGTTGAAGTTCCCCAAACCGATAACCCTAATGTTTGCGGATATTCTCCATTTTCTTGAGTGTATCGTTCTATAATGGCATCTGCCGCAAGTTGTCCTACATTCCAGGCGGTTTCTGTGGGAATAGCGCGAATATCAACAGAATAAAAATTGCGTCCTGTGGGTAATACATCGGGTCTTCCTCTGGTGGGCGCGCCAGAAGAACCACTGGGAACAAATCGACCCTCTAAGCCTTTTAATAAGTTCGTAATTTCTTCTGAAGTTCTTAATAAATTCGGCAATAATTTATTCTGAATCCAAGTTAATTCGATTTGGGTTAATTTCCCAATTTCTGGATTTAAAGACCTCTTAACAGGTTCTAAAATTAACGGATCGATTAATTCGGCTGCATATTCTTCAATAACTGCGATCGCATCTCCAACAGTTCGACAATTTTTACCTAAAATAATTTGATTAATGATTTCAGCATAATCACTGGTTAACGGATCAAATTCTAAATTAAAATCTTGACAAATAGCACGGGTTAAGCCTAAGCGTTTTCGGTCAGGGTGACGGGCGATCGCAATCATTAAATCCCGTAATAATCGAGCTTTGGGACAACAACCGAAAATATGTAATCCATCTCTAATTTGTGCTTCTTTTAATTCACATAAATATCGATCTAATTGATTAAATAATACTTCTTTATCGTCTTTATTATTTTTAATTAAAGAAGAATTAATGCTCAATTCCTCATCTAAATTTTCTGTTTGAATTAACTGAATAATTTTTTCTGAAATTAACGGCAACCGAGACGGATCTAAACTTTGTGCTTCATAATATTCATCCATTAACCCTTCTAATTGTTGCAGAGACCCATACAATTCTGCACGGGTTAACGGGGGAGTCAAATGATCTAAAATCACCGCTTGAGAACGACGTTTCGCTTGGGTTCCTTCCCCAGGATCATTCACAATAAATGGATAAAAATTCGGGATTGCACCTAACGCGATTTCAGGATAACAATTTTCTGATAAACCAACACTTTTACCGGGTAACCATTCTAAATTTCCATGTTTTCCTAAATGAATAATTGCATCAGCTTGGAAATGCGATCGCAACCAATAATAAAATGCTAAATAATCCGGTGTCGGTTCCAAATCAGGAGCATGATAATTTAAACTGGGATCAAAATCATATCCCCGTGACGGTTGAATTCCCACAAAAATATCACCGAGTTGCAGTCCTGAAATGGCAAAATATTGAGACTGATCTTGTTTCTGATTAAAATAATTTTGCCAGCGGTCTAAAATAGCTGTTTGAACCGTTAGGGGTAACGTTGAAAAATACTGTTCATACTCAGTAAAAGATAACGTCTGATAAACTGAACGTAACTCGAAACTTTCAGGATCATTTGTTATCCCTGACGTTAATTGTTGAATTAACTCATCCCCCGTTTCAGGAATATTTTTAATTGAATATCCAGCATTTTTTAACGCCTTCAGAATTTCTACACAACTGGCTGGCGTATCCAACCCCACCCCATTTGCTAACCGTCCATCTCGACAAGGATAATTCGCTAAAATAATCGCAATGCGACGTTCTGTTACGGGTTTTTGTTTGAGTTTAATCCAATTTTTTGTTAATTCAGAAACGAATTGAACTCGATTTTCAACGGGAACATAACGAACCACATTCGTTTCTAATTGAGCGTTCCAATTTTCAACCGCTTTAAACGAAACAACACGGGTAATAATGCGTCCATCCACTTCCGGTAAGGCGACATTCATGGCGATATCTCTAGGGGAAAGTCCCTGAAAATTCGTTTCCCATTGTTCTAGAGTTCCGCCACTAAAAATAACCTGTAAAATAGGAACATCTAAAGAAAATAAAGGCGGGGTTTCTTCTGCTTCATCCAGGGATGAAATAGAAAAGCTGGTGGTATTAATTAAAAGTTGAACGGCGGAACTATCTTTTGAGTGAAAATAATCTAAAATCTCCGTTTGAAGGTCGGGATCTCGTAAGGACGCAGCAAAAACGGGAATGGGTTGTAAATTGTGTTCGGTTAACGCTTGACACAGACTATCAATGGGAGCTAAATTTCCTGATAAATAATGGGCGCGATAAAATAAGATCCCAACTTTAGGATGATTCGGTTTAGATTCAGCTTTCCACTGATAAAGTCCGACTCTAGGAACTGTTTCCGGGGGAACAATAGAATACTGTTTTTTTAAGCTTAAATTAGCAATCAATAACAACGCATTAATATAATTTTTAACGCCTCCTTCTGTGAAATATCGCCAAATTTGGTTTATAATAGATAAAGAAACCGTTGAATGACTCATTAAATCGGGGTCAGGACGATCATCCCCTGGTAAAATAATCAGTTGCGCGCCAGTTCTAGTAACAATTTCTTGCAGAACTTCTAACCCCTACGACCAATCGGAACGCCCTCCTAATAATCGTAAAATAATGACTTCGGCTTTTTCTAAAATTGTTTCTGCATAAGTATCAATGGTTAACTGTTGTTGTAGTTGTAATAAATTACAAACCCGCAGTTTTGGAAAATCAGGGGGAAGTTCAGAAACCACCGTTGCTAAGGTTTGAATATCCGTATCCGCCGCCGTTAAAAAGATAATTGGCGCAGGGGTTTGTTCAATAAAAATCACCCCTTCCGTTTCCGGGTTCCAACCGCCAGGAGTTGCTGTAATTCGGTGCATAAAATGAAGAATTAAGAATTAAGAATTAAGAATTAAGAATTCTAGTCAGCCCTCAAGGGATTATTATACCAGGAGCAGTTCTGACTCTTTACTATAGCGCTACGCGTTAAAGTTAGGATACTTCTAAATCCTGAAACTCATTTTTACTGGTTTCAAGGTTCAACCTAGAAATCCGTTATTAAAGGCTCTGCCTTCTTATTAATCATTACAGCAGGCGAAGCCTGCCAATTCTTAATTCTTAATTCTGATCCTTCGTTCCACTCAGGACGCTACGCGATTCTTAATTCTTAATTCTTAATTCTGATCCTTCGTTCCACTCAGGACGCTACGCGATTCTTAATTCTTAATTCTACAGCCAGTCTTCTTGGTCATTTTTGCGATTCCGATAAACTTGACCTTTAGCGTGAATTTGACGAGTTTTTTCAAATAATGTTTCTTCTGTATATCCCCAACGTTGCATTGCTTTCTCTAAATCATTTTGAATATCTCTAGCACCAGGGAACCCTTGATAGCGAATTTTTAATCGGGCTAATTCCGCTAAATTGTGGTCGGTTGCATCGTCCAATAAAAGATTACTGACAATAGTTCGGTCTGTGTTGTATTGAGGATGCTTTTGTTCTTGAGTTGTCATCCTGCGATCGCTCACCCCTAATCAATAGCTATGGTGATTAAGTTTATCATATCAATTCTCCGATCAGGATGTAGGGTTAGGACAATATCGCAACTGGTTTCGTCGCTATTCCCAGTCAAAATCCCTCCACAAAGGAATGTTAATTTCCGAGTGCTTCTCTACCTCTAAAACTTGTTATCCGTATCATCACACTGAAGCATTACGGTTAAAAAGTTTTTGTTTTTTACCGGATCAACCTTAGTGACGTCGTATTAGAGATTGGACACTCTAAAACGGACTACCGCTATGCGAATCTACACTTTTATCTTATTGTCTACTTTATTACTTGCTGGCAGCAATCGTTACAATCCTACGGGTGTCAGTATTGCCTTCTCTCCATCTAGTGAAGCTCAAGCTTTTATTGCGAATGGAAGCAATTCCACAGTCGTTGAGACCAATACCACTCCTGAGCGTGGAAGTGGGCGTTAAACATCATGCTCATCGAACTTAAAGAGCGGAGTGAGGAATAGAAGTAACAACAGACAGTTTGTACACTTCTTATCGTTAAAACCTCACTCCATTTTTTTGAGGAAAATACCTAAAATCCCGTTTTTTTCTCAATTATGGTTAATTTATTGCTGTTTTTAGCTTTTTT
>JBMDYE010000389.1:0-6778 GCA_048595135.1 Planktothrix sp.
GATCAAACTTTAACACCGCTATTTACTGCCTTAAAAAACTGTGCTAATCAACCGGATGCTGCGTTTTATGCACCGGGACATAAACGAGGACAAGGAATTTCCCCTTTATTAACAGAATTCTTGGGAACTCAACTGTTTAAAGCCGATTTACCCGAACTACCAGAACTCGATAACTTATTTACACCAGAAGGGGTTATTCAACAAGCACAAGAACTCGCTGCTGCTGCATTTGGAGCCGAACAAACTTGGTTTTTAGTCAATGGTTCAACGGCGGGAATTATCGCAGCAATTTTAGCAACCTGTGGAACAGGGGATAAAATTATTTTACCTCGAAATGTGCATCAATCGGTGATTTCAGGGTTAATTTTATCCGGTGCGATCGCCATTTTTATTCAACCTGAATATAACCCAGATTGGGATTTAGCTTATAGTATCACTCCCGAAAGTTTAGCTCAGACCTTACAGCAATATCCTGATGCAAAAGCCGTGTTAATCACGTATCCAACTTATCAGGGAATTTGTGGAAATCTTGATCAAATTGCTGAAATTACCCATCAATATCATATTCCGTTATTAGTCGATGAAGCACACGGTGCCCATTTTAAGTTTCATCCTAATTTACCCAAACCAGCCTTAAAAGCGGGAGCCGATTTAACCGTCCAATCTACCCATAAAGTTTTGGGTTCCCTGACTCAATCCTCAATGCTTCATGTTCAAGGAAATCGGATTGATCGCGATCGCTTATCCCAAGCCTTACAATTGATTCAGTCTACCAGTCCCAATTATATTTTATTAGCTTCCTTAGATGTTGCCCGTCAACAAATGGCAACCCAAGGCAACGAATTATTAAATCAAACGATATCTTTAGCGCAAACAGCCAGAACAGAAATTAGTCAAATTCCCGGGTTATCTGTTTTCGGAACCCCTGAATTTTCCCCGACTTCCGGCTGTTTTAATTTTGATCTAACTCGTTTAACCATTAACGTTTTTAATTTAGGAATAAGCGGTTATGAAGCCGATGAAATTCTCAGAGAAAAATTTAACGTAACCGCCGAACTTCCCAGTCTTCATCATCTGACCTTTATTATGAGCATTGGTAACAATCACAAAGATATTGAACAACTCATTAAGGCTTTCAAAAGTTTATTAACCCTCTCTTCTGCTCAACATTCTCGTAAAGATTCTTTATTTCGGCTCGAAAAAAACATTGATTCTTGTTATCCTTTTAATTTAGAAGGGGAAAATCAAAACACCCCTGATCAACCCCAACATAGGTCAGACCGATTGCAAGCCTTCCCTTGCAACCCTCGACCCGCTTTTTTTGGCAAAACGTCCATGCGACCCTTGACTCAATGTGTCGGTTGTCTGAGTGCAGAACTGATTTGTCCCTACCCCCCTGGAATACCCGTATTAATGCCTGGGGAAAAGATCACCGCAGAATCCCTAGAATTTTTGCAACAAGTGATAGCCTTGGGTGGGAAAATAACAGGATGTAGCGATCCGACCCTACAACAGCTTAAGATCGTTCAGGGTTAATGTTAATCGCTGATCGATTGTCGCTATCCCTCAAACCCTATACCCAACCCCTAACTCTCAAGTTCCCAAAATGTCCAAATTATGGCCCTATGTCACCCCTGGTATTCCTGATGACCTGTTTGAACGGTTGCCAGGGATTCCCATGACGAAACGGGAAACCCGGTTATTGTTAGTCTCCTTCCTGCGACTGCAACCGGACTCAGTGGTGTGGGATATTGGTGCCGGAACAGGAACTATCCCCATTGAAACCGGACTATTATGCCCTCAAGGTCGGATTATTGCAATCGAACGGGATGAAGAAGTTGCCAATTTAATTCGAGTCAATTGTCAACGGTTTGAAGTGCAAAATGTTGATGTAATTGAAGGCAGCGCGCCTGATTGTTTACAAGACATTTCTCATCGACCCCATCGCGTTTGTTTCGAGGGAGGACGGCCAATTAAAGCCATTTTGCGCGAACTTTGGAAGTATTTACAACCCCAAGGTCGGATTGTCGCCACTGCTTCTAATTTAGAAAGTCTTTATTCAATTTCTGAAGGGTTTGCCGAGTTGCAAGTAAGAAATGTTGAGGTCATTCAGTCTGCCATGAATCGTTTAGAACGACGGGGAACTCATCAAACCTTTGAAGCTGTTAATCCTATGTTTATTTTGAGTGGCGAAAAAATTGATTAAATTAAGAATTAAGAACTGGTGACTGTGTAAGGGTGAGAAAATTAAAGGCGCGCCAACAAGCCCTGTCAAACGCTCGGAACTCCAGTTCCCGCATATCGGGCGAGGGAACCTCGCCCCTACAAACCTGTTAAAATAGGTTAATAAATTAAGTGTTTAGTCATCCTGGTAGGCTGAAAACAATGGCTAGTAATTATATCTATCTATGCCCACACTCAAAACTCCTGACCTTGGCTTATTGCTCCTAAATCATGATTCTTAATTGTTAATTCTTAATTCTTAATTCTTAATTCTTAATTATGCCTTTATCTCGTGTTTTAAGTGGAATTGTTGCAATTATTCTTGCCTTGGGAATGCTTACCTTTGGGGGATGGTATTTTACCATCGGTTTAGGAATCATTATTTATTTAGGTCAGTTAGAATATTTTCAGTTAGTTCGGGCAAAAGGAATTGAACCAGCAGGAAAAACAACCTTAGTTGTCAGTCAAGCATTATTATTAACCGCTGCTATCACCCCTAATTTAGTGGATGCGATGTTTGCTTTAGCAGGAACCTTAATTTGTTTTTACCTCCTCTTTCAACCGAAATTATCCACTATTGCCGATATTAGTTCCTCAATTTTAGGATTATTTTATGGGGGATATTTACCGAGTTATTGGATTCGGTTACGAGTAGGAATTGAACCGCCCTCCTCCCTCTTTGAACAAGCCGTTGCGAGTACCATTCCCTTTAATGGCTATTGGCCGGAATCTTGGACAGATTTCTATCATTTACCCAAAGGATTAACTGCCACTTTAATTGCCTTTGGTTGTATTTGGGCGGCGGATATTGGAGCGTATATTTTTGGTAAATTTTTAGGGCGAACTCGGTTATCTGATATTAGTCCTAAAAAAACCGTTGAAGGAGCAATTTTTGGCATCGTAGGGAGCATTATTGTTGCCATTATTGGGTCTTGGTATCTACAATGGCCCGGATTTCCTTGGTCGGGTTTAGTCTTAGGGTTATTAATTGGCATTGCGAGTTTATTAGGAGATTTAACCGAATCTTTAATGAAACGAGATGCGGGAGTTAAAGATTCTGGTCAACTCATTCCCGGTCATGGGGGAATTTTAGATCGAGCCGATAGTTATGTATTTACGGCTCCTTTAGTTTATTATTTTATGACCTTATTTCTGCCTTTATTAGCGAGTTAATCATAATAAGGGTATGAAAAGAAAACCTAGAGATTTTAATGTGATTGATTTGTTTTCAGGATGTGGGGGATTCTCTCTAGGATTACAAAACGCTGGATTTAATTTAGTTGCTGCCTTTGATTATTGGAAAGTGGCAGTTGAAACCTATCAACGAAATTTTAAACATCCGGCTTTTTGTTTAGATTTAAACGATTTAGCCGGAAATTACGATATTTTTAAACAATTTAACCCTGATCTGATTGTTGGGGGGCCACCCTGTCAAGATTTTTCCAGCGCTGGAAAACGCAATGAAAATTTAGGACGAGGAGATTTAACGATTATTTTTGCTGAAATTATAGCCACCCTTAAACCCCAGTTTTTTATGATGGAAAATGTGGATCGATTTATTAAAACAGAAAAATATAGAATCGCAAAAAATATTTTTAAATCGGCTAAATACGGGTTAAGTGAAGTTATATTAGATGCAAGTTTATGTGGGGTTCCGCAAATTAGAAAACGGTTTTTTTGGATAGGTAGAATCAATGGTAAGGATGATGAAATGCAGCCTTATCTAACGGCTAATTTATCTCCTAAATCCCTAACTATTCGAGAGTATTTTGAGCAAATTGGTTATTCTTTAAACCTAGACCATTATTACCGACATCCGAGAAGTTATCAAAGAAGAGGAATTTTTAGTATTGATGAACCGAGTCCAACGATTCGAGGCGTTAATCGACCGATTCCTAAAACTTATCAATCCCATCCGGGTGATTCTGCACCAATATCCCCAAATATTCGTCCGTTAACAACCCTAGAACGCAGTTATTTACAAACCTTTCCCCAACAGTTTAAGTTTGAAGGATCTAAAACCGATCTTGAACAAATGATCGGAAATGCAGTCCCCGTTAAATTAGCAGAATATGTAGGAAACTGTTTAATTCAATCTCTTCAATCTTCCTCGTTTCAAGGTTCTACCTTGAAATGCAATTAACGAGGCTCTAACTCAATATTCTAGCAGGCGGAGCCTGCAATTTGGCATTGCTAGGCAGAGCCTAGCAACGAGGGGTTAAGCGCGCGATTTGGTAATATTTACTCTCGGAAGTCGATGTTTAAATCCGCAGAGAATTTCCCAAGAAATGGTTCCTAATAAATTTGCCCAATCGTCAGCCGTAATCGAATAATCTCCATCTGTTCCCAGTAAAGTCACGACTTCTCCCACTTGTAAATCAGGAAAATCACTCACATCTAACATCAGTTGATCCATTGTAATTGCCCCAACTTGGGAAACCCATTGACCCCGCACTAACACTTTAATTCTATTAGAAAGATTGCGAGGAATTCCATCAGCATAACCAATTCCAACCACCGCAATTTTAGTGGTTTTCTTAGCAATAAATTGATACCCGTAGCTTACCCCAGTTCCCGCTTCAATAATTTTAACTTGAGTAATGCGGGCTTTAATTTGCATCACAGGTTTCAAGTTAACAACGGATTCTAAATGGGGGGCGGGATACAAACCATAAAGACCTAAACCAATTCGCACCATATCATAATGTAAGGCTGAATCTGCGAAGGTTGCTGCCGAATTGGCAATATGTAATAATGGGAATTTAACCTCTGTATTTGCCGTTTCTTCTTGCCAGTTTTCGCGAATTTCCGCAATTACACTTTCAAACCGATAATGTTGCTGACGCATCACCGTTGGATCAGGACTATCAGCCGTAGCAAAATGAGAATAAATTCCCGCTAATTCTAAATTCGGTAATCGTTGCACTAATTGGAAAAATTCTAGGGCTTGTTGCCAAGGGGTTCCTAACCGTGACATTCCTGTATCAATCTTAATTTGTACTGCTAAAGATTGATTAATTTGACTCAGGGTTTCTGAGAATAATAACGCTTGTTGAGGGGTGCATAATGTGGGTTGTAATTGCCAATAGGCGATCGCTTCCACTTCCTCTGGAGTATGTACCGCCCCTAATAATAAAATCGGTTGTTTAATTCCCGCTTCTCGGAGTTCAATTCCTTCAGGAAGGGTCGCCACCGCTAAATTTTCAGCCCCCGCTTCACAGACGGCTTTCGCCACCGATACCGCCCCATGTCCATAAGCATCCGCTTTAACAACCGCCATTAATGCAGTTTGAGGGGATAATAGCTGTTTAATCTGTCGCACATTCTCCGCCAAAGCATCTAAATCTACTTCTACCCAAGCCCGTTGACGAAAGCCAACCTCAACCTCGGTTTTTAACAAAGGCGACTGAGAACGCTGATTTTTCGTCGTTTCCGCAGAAATTGATTTCCCACTAACCATAACAATTTTCACTCCTCAACCCAAAACAGCATCGATCTACCAAAGTTGCTAAATCTGTTTATAGCGCTACGCATTACGGTTAGGAGATATAGGATGGCTGTAATGATTTATTATTAAAAGTTCTCCTCCTGCCTCCTGCCTCCTGCCTCCTGCCTTACCAGTTATTTCCTGTTTTCGGGTTTTGTGTCAACTATCAGGCGACCCAGAATTATCTGTAACTGACTTCCCCTACCTTCTTTGCTCAATCTGGCCCCAACAAGTTAAGCTTGTGTTAATATCGGTCAAAAAACTTATCGCAGCTAAGGCAAATGGGTAATGTTTTAGTGTTGAACGCCTCCTATGAGCCACTCAATATTACGAGTTGGCGACGGGCAGTGGTTTTGTTGCTCAAAGAAAAAGCCGAACAAGTTGAGCATAATGGAAAATACATCTCTCCTGATTTTCCCTTACCAACCGTCATCAGGCTTCGCCATTATGTTCGGGTTCCTTATAAAGACATTCCTTTAACCCGAAGAAATATATTGCACCGGGATGGGCATTCCTGTCAATACTGCGGTTATAGTGGCGATGATTTAACCCTGGATCACGTAATCCCTCGTTCTAGGGGCGGCGGCGATACCTGGGAAAACCTGATCAGCGCTTGTGTCCACTGCAATGTTAAAAAAGGTAGCCGCACGCCAAAGGAAGCGGGGATGACCTTGCGAACTCAACCGCGTAAGCCCTACAGCAGCCTTTACTTTGAAGTGACCAAGCACGTTAAAAGTGGTTTAAACAAAGAGTGGCAAAAATATATGATTGGTCTTTGAAAGCCTCTGTATCTCCAAAATACAGGGGCTTTCTTGTAAGAATTAAGAAGACAAAGGTGGGGATGAAAAACCCGGCTTCTTTGAGAAGCCGGGTTTTTAGGGTCTACTATAGAATTTAAAACCTTTGCTAACGATGAATAATTTATATTTAATTCGTCACGGAATTGCAGCAGAACGAGGCACTTATGAAAATGATGATGAACGACCATTAACGAAAGAAGGCGATCGCAAAACCCGCCAAGTTGCCCGTCGTCTTAAAGATTTCAACCTGCAATTTGATATTATTTTC
>JBMDYE010000390.1:0-5189 GCA_048595135.1 Planktothrix sp.
TAAACGCAGGGGAATGGTAAATAATCCATTACACCAATCTTCAAATAATTCTTCTAAATGACTATCGGCTGCTTGATTAGTTCCGACTAATAATTTACAAGCCACATCAAAGGTATATTTTCGCAGTTCAGGATACCAAGCGAAAATTTCTTTTTTTTCCCATTGTTGAAAATAACGGCGAGTCATTTCTTGCATCGTTATTCCATAACTTGCTAAGACTCTCGGTTGAAACGCTTGGGATAAAATTTTACGACGAGACTTATGAACGTCTCCGAGTTGCATCGATAAGGAACCTGATCCTAATAAAGTCCGGGTACTAGATGGCCAAGTCGCGATAAAATATTTATTCTCATTTGCAAATAAAAAACGGTTGGCGTCTGAACCCACCATCATTACCGTTGGACGACCAAAAATATTGGTTTTAAAAACAGATCCATATTTTTCTTGTCGTTTATCTGCAAAATCAGGATCTTGCAAAAAGCTAATAGTTTCACCAATAATAGGTAAACCTAAATTTCCTGGCGGTAAAGGTAAGGTTGTTGTTGTTTCGTTCATAACCGTTGTGATGAATTTTATTACTTATTGTATAACTAAATTCTTGATTTCTTGGGCTTCTCTTTCTACCATTTTAGAACGAATGCAGACAACAATCAAGTTAGTGTATTCAGGTTGAATTAATTTGGTGAGATCAGTTATACTAGAGAATGGCTGACTGTATTACCGGGGTCGGTGTTTTGCAATTGCGATCGCTAAAAAAGGAGATAAAATTTAGTTGGAAATATTTGATTTAATCTTCTTGGATAGGATGGTTGAGAAACTATAGCTTTCCTATTACATATAATAAAATTGGTGGGCAAAGCCCACCCTACGAGTTTAGATCAATTGACCTTAGATTAGGTGATAACGGTCGGTTTTTGACGTCCGGTTATTGTTTTGATTTGAGCAATTTCATCGGCAATTTGGATTAATTCGCCTAACGCATCTTGCGGATCTAAATTGTGTTTAGCAGGATCGGGTTCATAACTTTCTAAATACACCCGTAACGTTGCTCCTTTAGTTCCCGTTCCCGATAACCGGAAAACAATCCGAGATCCATCGGTAAACCCAATCCGAATTCCTTGATTTTTACTGACACTTTCATCAACGGGATCAGTGTAACTGAAGTTATCGCTATATTCCACTTCATAGGAACCAAATTGTTGACCTTTTAACGTTGCTAATTTGGCTTGCAACTGATCAACTAATTGATTCGCTTTTTCCGTTTCCACTTCTTCATAGTCATGGCGAGAATAATAATTTCGTCCGTAGGTTTGCCAATGACTGCGAACAATATCTTCAACGGATTCTTGACGAACCGCTAAAATATTTAACCAGAACAATACCGCCCATAATCCATCTTTTTCACGGATATGGTTTGATCCGGTTCCAAAGCTTTCTTCTCCACATAAGGTGGCTTTTCCAGCATCTAATAAATTACCGAAAAACTTCCAACCTGTCGGGGTTTCATAGCAGTCAATACCTAATTTTTCCGCCACGCGATCCGGGGCTTGAGATGTGGGCATTGAACGGGCAACTCCCGCTAACCCATCTTTATAACCGGGGACTAAATGAGCATTAGCTGTTAATACCGCTAAACTGTCACTAGGCGTGACAAAAAAGTTCCGTCCTAAAATCATATTGCGATCGCCATCGCCATCAGAAGCCGCCCCAAAATCCGGTGCATTTTCACCGAAGATAATTTCCACTAAATCATGGGCATAAACTAAATTAGGATCAGGATGTCCGTTGCCAAAATCTTCTAACGGTTTGCCATTTAAAACCGTTCCTTCAGGCGCTCCTAAACGCTGTTCAAAAATCGCATGGGCATAGGGGCCAGTAACCGCGTGCATGGAGTCCATACACATCCGAAACTTGCCAGACGTTAACAATTCTCGAATCTGATTAAAATCAAATAAAGATTCCATCAATTCCATATACGGTTGAATAGAATCAATCACCTCAACGTCCATTGTTCCCAGTTTAAAACTACCGGGTTTGTCGAGGTTAATATCCGCCGCCTCCATAATTTTATAGGCGTCAATTTCCTTGGTGCGGGCATAAATAGCTTCGGTGATTTTTTCCGGGGCTGGCCCACCATTACTGGCGTTGAATTTCACCCCAAAATCTCCCTCTGGCCCCCCTGGATTATGGCTTGCTGAGAGAATAATCCCCCCAAAGGCTTGATGTTTGCGAATAATGCAAGACGCAGCAGGCGTGGAAACAATGCCATCACAGCCGACGAGAACCCGTCCAACATTATTGGCGGCTGCCATTTTTAAGATAATTTGAATCGCTTGGCGGTTGTAATAGCGTCCATCGCCCCCGACAACCAGGGTTCCGCCTTCATACCCCTCTTGGGTGTCAAAAATCGACTGAATGAAGTTTTCCAGGTAGTGGGGTTGCTGAAAAACGGGAACAGACTTGCGTAAACCGGATGTCCCCGGTTTTTGGTCAGAAAAAGGTTGAGTTGAGACAGTCCGAATATTCATGAGTTCTGCACGATGGAATTCTAGCCCCAATTGTATCGGTAGAGAACTCTCGTTGAACCACTCTCTCAAGTAAAGTTCTAGAGCGCGTCGCGAAACGGGGATTGTTAAGTTGATAGCGGCTACCTATACCTGGCGTTTGTGCGAGTTGTGTGATAGTTTGGCGGGTAGCATCAAAAAAACGCAAGGCAGCATCAGGATTATTTTGGCTAAGGTAGTTAAATAAATCGTCTAAATCCTGGTTGGCTTTAGGTGTAATAAAAATGCGTCTAGTCATCTTTAAGACTAAGGCAGTTTTTTCGCTAATTCGGTACGTTTATTTTCCCACCAATCCTCAGTAACTTCAATGGGATTGCCACTATCTAAACCAGCTATTAACAGTTCTTCTAGTTGCTGTTGGGTATTGCGTTTTTGGTCTTCTAGAATTAGCTGGTAGATGTATTCGTCGGTGTTGTTGTAACCTCCTTGTTTAACTTGTTGGTCAATAAATTGCTGTAATGATTCGGGTAAGGAAATTTTCAGTTGAGTCATAGTAGATAGGGTTGTATTCAGAATCTATTTACTAAAATTGTAAGCTGTACCAATCCGTGTTAGTCAAATCCCTGTCAATTCGGGATCACTTGGGCGATTTTCTCTAGAGTTGTTATTATTTAATTAAAATTAATGTACACCTAATATATTTGATCTAACCCTAAAAGAATTACAGGCTGATCGGATGTTAAGGAAGCGATCGCTTTTTCCAAATCTCAGTTTACCAGTAGTGGGAGCGTCCCTGTTGCCTAAAATATAAAGTTGACGATCGCAAAAATATTATCTAATATAGTAAATAGCAAGGGGCATTACTGGTTTCGACAGGGTAAGGAAAGCTACCAAGTGATGCAGGCCGAGAGGGAGTCCACTCTCGTAAATCCAGGCTCAAACAAAATGTAACTGCGAACAACATTGTTCCTTTTGCTCGTAAATCAGCCGCTGTTGCTGCCTAAATACCTCTTATAGGTTCGAGCGTCTACGGTTTGACTCCGTTAAGGACTGTAGACCAACCCTCAACGGATGCTCTAACTTAGTTCCTTTGGTTGTAAGTTAGCTAAGATTTAACCAAAGTATCCCATCCTTCGGGATAATGAAGGGTTCCCGCCTTGAGGATCAGAAAGGCTAAGTCTGTGAATGAGCAAGGAGTAAATACTTGTTCTGGACATGGGTTCGATTCCCATATGCTCCATTCCCCAATACCCCTAAAAAACCACCTGAGACAGTGTTCCAGGTGGTTTTTAGTTTGGGAGGTAACACATCGCAAAAACCTGGTTTCTGAAAAGAATATCAAGCTTTTTTCCCGAATTTCAGACGAAAAACCGGGTTTTTTATCCCTTCTGTGGATAGCGACTCGCCAGTTCTGACGCATGGGACAGAAATTCACGCACCAAGACTTGTTTTTCTGGAAGGGAAGAAGGGGAATGACCCAGCCAAGGCGACTTGCTCCCAATAATACATAGGATAAAAGCGATGAAAGCCAGAAGGCTATATTTGTAGAATTGTTGGCTGGACAGTTTGGGAGGGTTGAAAAGCAGCATAGGAGTGAATGACAATAGCAATTGCAGCCAGGATATTGACCACAATGAGGGTGGTGATGGGTGAATCCTTTAGCCTTCTGACTTTGTAGAGACGCGCCCAGGTGAAGCAATACCGTAGGCTATTGGCGCGTCTCTACTGCTGCTACATAACAAAAATCTCCCCATCAGTTCGCACTGCGGGAGATATTTCAGGGTGCATCTACTTAATAAATTTACTATAACACAAAAAATGAGGGGTGTCACCCCCTGTTGGAAAAACCCTCTAATTGGGGTCAGGGCTGTTTCGGTAAATCCCTCTAACCTAACCCCCCAACCCCCTTCCCTACGCGTGTTGGGGGAGTAATTAGTCCCCCCTCTCCTACAAGGAGAGGGGTTGGGGGAGAGGTCTAACCACTGCTAACTGAACAGGAAGAGTGACCCGCTACTCGCCAACGGTCAACCCAGTCCTGTTAAAATCAACAAACTATCCGTTAATGTATCAAGCAGTATTGAAGGGAACGCCGTGCTAGACATTAAATTAATTCGGGAAAATCCCCAAGCAGTTCAAGACCGTCTCCAACTGCGAGGCGACTATGATTTGCAACCGATTCTTCAGTTAGATGAACAACGTCGCCAACTGGAACAGGAACGCATTGTTTTACAAACCCGTAGTAATGATATTGGCAAATTAGTCGGGGAGAAAATTAAATCCGGTTGTGACCCAAAAGGGGAAGAAATTAAAGCCTTAAGAGAAGAAGGTCAACAACTGAAAGTTCAGTTAAGCGAATTGGAACCGAAAGAGAAAGAAATTGATGCTCAAATTACGCAATTATTATTACCCATTCCCAATTTACCGAGTGAATCCACTCCGGTTGGTAAAGATGAACAGGAGAATGTAGAAATTAAACGTTGGGGAGATGAATATATTCCTGATAATCCTAATATTTTGCATCATGCCGATATTGGAGAAAAACTAAATATCTTTGATTTTAAACGGGCGGTTAAAGTAGCGCAAGCTCGATTTGTCGCCTTAAAAGGGGCGGGTGCTGCCTTAGAACGGGCGTTAATTCAGTTTATGTTAAATCAACATACGAATCATGGTTATGTTGAAGTGATG
>JBMDYE010000391.1:0-12615 GCA_048595135.1 Planktothrix sp.
CGTTACCCATTGCTTTGTTAGTGGGGGCAGCTTTAGCGGCAACCGATCCGGTGTCTGTGATTGCTTTATTTAAAGAATTGGGGGCGAGTAAAAAGCTGACTATTTTAATGGAAGGCGAAAGTTTATTTAATGATGGTGTCGCGGTTGTTGCGTTTGTGATATTAGTCGGAATTCCGTTAGGAGTTGAGTCGTTTTCAATCTCAGAAACCATCGGTCGTTTTTTAATGGTGGTGGGAATTGGTGCCGGAGTTGGATGTATTATCGGTTTTGGGGTTTCTTTTGTAACCCAACGTTTTGATCTACCCTTTGTTGAACAATCTTTAACCTTGGTTTCCGCCTATGGGACTTATTTAATTACCGAACAATTGGGCGGATCGGGTGTGATTAGTGTGGTCATTGTTGGAATTATTATCGGGAATTGGGGTTCTAGAGTGGGGATGAATCCTAGAACTCGTTTAATTGTGACGGAGTTTTGGGAATTTCTCGCTTTTTTTGTGAATTCAATTATCTTTTTACTGATTGGGGATCAAACTCAATTTGCCAGTTTAGGCAGTCATCTGAACTTAATTTTTGTGGCGATCGCAGCTACCCTAGGTACCCGATTAATTTCTGTCTTTGGACTGAGTTTTTTCAGTAATCTCTTAGCCAAGAGTGATATTACCTTCAAAGAGCAAACGGTTCTTTGGTGGGGGGGATTAAGAGGTTCAGTGTCCATTGCCTTGGCTTTAAGTGTTCCTGAAGCGATCGCCACTCGACAAGAAATTATTGATATTGTCTTTGGTGTTGTCTTATTTACGTTATTAATTCAAGGGTTAACCGTTCAAACCTTACTTAAAGGTCTTAACTTAATCGGAGATCAACCCCTGCGTCAAGAGTATTCCCAACTGGTAGCCCGCCAAATTGCCCTCCAACGGGTTTTAAATTATTTAGAAAATGCTGAACGTTTCCCCGATCTCGACCCCGAATTTTATCGGTATAAACAGCAATTAGTCGCCGGAGAATTGGACAGCGTTAAGCAAAACTTTCAAAAATTGCTGCAAGAATATCCGCAATTGCGTTCCCTAGCAATGGAACAATTCCAAGAAACGCTATTAGAAATTGAAGCAGATACCTATGCCGAGTTAATTCGAGTCGGTAGACTGAATGAAAATTTAGCACCTGTTTTACTCGAACCCGTCGGGGAGGAGGAAGCTTGAGACGTTCTTTTACTCTCCACTAATTTGAACAGCAACATTGCGAGTTCTGGGGCCATCTAATTCAAAGAATAGAACAGATTGCCAGGTTCCGAGTGCTAACTGTCCCTCTACAACCGGAATCACTTCACTGGTACTCAACATCATCGCCATCAGATGGGAATGGGCATTCATGGGTTCATCGGGGGGGACAATTCTTAAATGTAAATCATTGTGAAGATATTTATCTTCGGGAGGGGCTAATTTTTTCAGGTGAACTTTCACATCCTCTAGCAGACGTTCTTCATTTTCATTAATGGCTAACGCCGTTGTCGTGTGTTGAGAAAAAACTAAAACTTGACCATTACTAATGGCTGTTTTTTGTAACAATTCGTTAATTTGAGGCGTAATATTATAGATGCCGATTCCCGCCTGGGTTTCGACTTCAATTAAATGGTAAAATCTCGGCATTCGTAAATCACCTAACATTCAGGGAATCAACAAAGCAATATCTCCCTGCCCTAGTGAACGGGTGGCTAGAGAAACGACTTAATTTCCCGTCTCAAAAAATGGGCAGGGAGCAAAAGGTAAGGCACAGTCGGCAGAAAACGAGGTGAAATGATTGTGTTAATTAAAGTTCATATTTCATCAGTGTCGGGCTTTAACAAAAGCCTTGAACTATTCTTCATCTTCTAAGTCTTCTTCTGCTGCCTTTCCTTCCACTTGAATCAGATGAATATGTTTAGAACCCAGGCGAATTTCAAATTGATCTCCAGGCTCTAACCCCATTTCTTCTGTGTAGTTTGCACCAATCACCAAGGAGCCATTTTTATGAACACAAGCCCGATAGCTGGCTTCTCTGCCACGCCCATCTTTGCTGCGTCCTGGTTCTAAGGCGATGCCCTTCGCTGCCAATAAGGCATCATAAAATTCGGTCATATTGGCACGGGTTTGATTATCTTTTGTAACGGTACTATAACCGCACAACCGAGCCGCTTCACGTCGCGGTAAGTTTCCCAAGGATTTAACTTTTTGCAGTAAAGCTTTTCCCGTTAAGGGAGTTGTTGAAGGTTTTTCTGTTGCTGTTTTTGCCATAAATGTTCTCCAGTTTTAACTGATTTCATCCTATCATGTTGATTGGTAATTTACTAATAAATTAAGCCAGGTCGTTAACATTTCAATACATTTCATAAAATCTCCTGAACTCCATCAGGAAGAATCAGCATTGCGCTTGAAAAAATATTAAAGTCTGTCATATATATAGCAGGAGTCAGAAGTCGGGAGTGGGACGCTTAAGCATTCAGGATTATCGCCAATGTCCTTGCTTCAATTCCTATCCTCAAGGAGTTTTTTGAGAATATTTGACTTTTACATCAAGTTAGGCGATACTGTAAAAAACAGGAGGATACCAATGAGACTTACTAAAATTGATTTAAGTAATTTAGTTGCTGTTGGTCATCAGGATGGTCAGTTAGGACTTTTAATTGATCGGGGCGATGAAATTGAGTATCTAGAAATTCCTGCACCGGAAGCTGCTTATGAAGGGCTTACAAACGAATTCAGAATTAAGAATTAAGAATTAGGGAACAGGGAACAGGGAACAGGGAACAGAAATTTCTTCCCGGCTCCCTCCGCTCTTTTCTAACTGGTGACTGGTGAGGAGTGACTGATTACTGATTACCGATAACGGACGGGAATTCCTGTCTGCTGCTGAATCTCTTCTGCAAATTCTTTTAAGACTTCAGAACTCACGCATTTTAGCGGTCGGACTTGGTACGGTAAGGAATCATTGGCCGTATGGTTTTCTCGTCCAGCTAATTCATGTTTTAAGGGTTTGGGACGGGTGGGGGTATTGAGTTGAATGGACGTTGGTGCGATCGCTTTGATCCAACGCCCATATTCTTGTTTTTGTTCCGATGACCAAGGGGATAAAATCATGGTTTGGATGCTAACTTCCCCTGGGAACATGGCGCGGAATTGTTGAAAACTCTTCAACACCTCCGATAGATTCATTTGAGAAACAGGTCGGTTAACCCGTTGTATCTGTTCGTTAGTAATTCCATCTAATTTAATCGAAACCTGATCCGCCCAACTCAGGTCTTCCCTCACTTGGGGATCAGATAATGTGGTTCCATTCGTTAAAACGAGAATGGAACGTTGGGTTAAGGTTTTAATTCCCTTTAAAATTTCTCCTAAATTTGTCGCTAAAGTCGGTTCCCCACTTCCACTTAGGGTAATCACATCCACATCCCAAGGGGCAAAATGTTGTAACGCTTGCAGAATATCGGATGTGGGAACATAAATTTGACGCTGTTGGGTTTTAACTTCTATTTCGCCTAACTGACAATAAACGCAATTAAACGAACAAGTCGAAACCCGACCAATGGGATCAATACCCAGGGAGCGACCGTATCGCCATGACTGAACAGGGCCATATACGGCTGAAAAGACTGGGGCGGGTGTTGCTGTTGCCATAACTATCCTCCTATAAGCCACAACCCACTTTGATCGTAAACAATCGCCAGCAGAATCGCGACAAGGAGCAACATCACGATCCCTAATACCCCTGCTAAGGGTTTCGCTGCTAAACCCGTGACCCATTCTGGGACAAGCTGAGTTGGGGTAACGCCGCCAAGGGTGTCTAAACTGGTAAGTCCCCAAATCCAACCCCCATGGAGGCCAATGGCTAACCCTAAGCCACCACCATTACAGACGCAAGCCCAAGTTAGCACCATTCCCATTAGCCATAAACCAGGGAGTTGGGGCCAAGTCTTCTCCACATCCCAAATCAAATGAGTCAGGGCAAAGATCAAACTGGCAATTGTGGCGGCAACAAACCCTGAATAATCTTGCTGTAACAAAGCTTGCACAAATCCTCTAAAAACGAGCTCTTCTGTGCCACTAATCCATAGCGCAATTAGCAGAATTGGAAAAAAAATAGATCCCTTCTGCCCCAACAAAGCTAATAATTTTGCTCTTGAAAAATTCACGCTCAGAAGCCGTTGGGATAAAGCAACTGTTTGGACTTCTGAAACGGGTTTTTGTTCCCAATGAAGCCAACCGAGGGCAAATTGTAGGGTAAATAAGCAAGTTAGGCTGACAAGACCTCCAGCTAAACCCCATAGTATTGATTTTCCCAACTCCGCTTGCCAAGCTAAACCATAATCTGAGAAGGATTGATTCTCTACTTGGCTGATTTGCCACAAAAGAAAGGGGACAATTAAGTAAAGAGGAACCAGTAAAGCTAATTTTTGTTGCTCCTTTAGGGGTTGAGGAGGATACCACTTGACAGCGATCGCAATCAGGGCAGCCATTGGCATCCATAGGGTGACCCAAACCCCAAAAAATATGGCAATTTTAAGGACGGCTGGAGCATTTACCAGCCAGAAAAATATCATGCTTGATGACATAGATCAAGCAATTTATTCTTCTTCATCCTCACCCGTGGCTTCTTTTCCATTTTCTACTTGAATCAAGTGAATATGCTTATAACCCAGCTTGATATCAAACTCATCACCCGGTTTAAGACCCATTTCTTTGGTATAGGTAGAGCCAATCACAATTTGCCCATTTTTGTGAACACTCACCATATAAGTTGCTTCTCGACCTCGACCGTCTTTAGTACCATCGGGACTAAGCGGAATCCCCCTTGCTTTCAGCACTGCGTCATAAAAATCTGTCAGATTCACACGCACCTGGTTATCCTTTGTAGTGGTGTAATAACCGCAGAGTTTTGCCGTTTCCCGCCGAGGCAGGTGAGACAATTCTTTTACTTTTTGAAGTAGAGCCTTTCCGGTTAAGGGTGTTGGTGCAGGTTTATTCATCTTTTACTTGATCTCCTTGCTTCTGTACACAGGTAAAATTTTTTTGACTCAAGTTTTTGGACTTATAAAAAATAATATATATTAAATTCATCAATTTGACAAAAATTTTTTTTACCCTGTGTCAATTTTTTTTAGACAGCAATCAGCATGACCTGACAAAGGAAAAAAAATGGGACTTGCAAAACCCTCTGACATTGCCAATGGCAAGAGCAACTTATTCCTGGTATTTGAACGTGCAGCTTGCCTCTGTCTTGAAATTTTGACCTGCTGATCATTTACTTCAGCACAGTCACCGCCACATTTTTTTACAAAACCCTCTTCCCGAAGGATTTCATCCTTTTCCCCTCCTCTCCCCTGTCCTTAAAAAAGATCCATCTCTTCAACAGATCAATACATCCGAATTAAACCCACAGTAAAACTGCTTAAAGCTCTTCTTGTGTTCCCTATCCCCCTTCAGATAGGTTGTGAACAAATTTTAAGTGAATACCCCTTAGACCTGAAAAAATTTACCGGCTCCCTCTTGACTTTTTTTAAGAATTACTCTGTCACTCTTAAAATCATCAACCCAAGCAGGTTTTTAAAGTTTTTGTAAAGGAGGGTTTTACAGTCACCAGTCACCAGTCATCAGTCACCAGTCACCAGTCATCAGTAAAAGAGTGATCAGTCAATCGTTTTAGGGGGAAACGCCTACCTCGCTCTTACCGCGTTAATTGTTATTACTGACTATTAATGCTGGCTGCGCTCTTCTGTTAGCTTCACAGCCAAGCCTATAAGCTGATTTGGGTAGTATTTTTTAGTAACTCTTAACTCATGATGTGTCCGACCGTTAACTGGGTACGGGCTTGGAGGCATTCGCCTCTACTGACTGTTAACTGTAAACTGGTGACTGGTGACTGATGACTGGTGACTGTAAAAGCTTTTTGCTTAATTTTGGGTTCTGAAGTAGCGTTCTAATGCTTTTAAAGATTGGTACAGTTCAGGCAGGCGTTTATAAATGGCTGAAGACTTCAAATAAACTTTGTTCGCAACCGCAGGGGAACCCGACATGATTTCCCCCCCGGGAATATCGCTGTGAACCCCAGATTGTGCCGTAACAATCACGTTATTTCCAACTTTGACTTGATTGGCAATTCCAACTTGACCCCCCAGTAACACCCCATTTCCGACTTTGACACCACCCGCTAACCCCACTTGTGCCGCAAGCGCACAATTTTCTCCCACTTGGCAGCCATGACCAATGTGAACTAAATTATCGAGTTTTGTATTTTTTCCAATGCGAGTTTCTCCCACCGCCGGACGATCAATGGTGCTATTACAGCCCACTTCTACACCATCTTCTAAGACGGTAATTCCTGATTGTTCCATTTTGATCCAACCCTTGTTGGTGGGAACAAAACCAAATCCTTCTGACCCAATGACAGCGCCACTATGAATCACACAATTTGATCCAATGCGGCTGCGTTCTTGGATTGTACAATTCGCGTGTAAAATGCTGCGATCGCCAATTTCTACATTCGGATAGATCACCACATTCGGATGAATCCAAACCTGATTCCCAATTTTTACCCCAGCATGAATCACCACATAAGGGCCAATATAAACATCCGATCCAATTTCTGCACTCGGATCAATAATTGCCCTGGGATCAATCTGGGGTTGAGGTTGGTATGGTTGATAAAATAAAGCGATCGCCGCCGCAAAAAGCAAGCGTGGATCACGTGTTGAAATCCAAGCAATTCCCCGTTCTGTTGCTTGCTGTTGTAACGATTCATCCAGCGGCAAAATTAACGCACTGGCTTGCGTCTTATTAAGATAAGAGGCAAATTTTAATCCTTCAATATAACTTAGGGTTCCCGCCGTTGCCTCATCAACCGCCGCCACCCCATTAATCTCTGGATTCACCCCATGAGGATGCGCCCCACTTTGACCTACAATTCCTGAGTGTAGTTTCTCAACCAGTTCACTAAATTTCATCGGGGAAATACAAAATTATAATTCCAAACAACTGTTAATATTTTTCAGCTTTGTGATTGTACGATTAAAACGGAACAAGACCCATGATGAACCACATAATGGCTCACACTTCCTAATATCATTTCTCCAAACGCTGAATGTCCTCGTCGTCCCATCACAATTAAATCCGCACCCCAAGTTTTAGCAAGAGCGCAAATTATTTGACCCGGTTTCCCGAAGGTTTGCGTGTATTCCGTTTGTATTCCTGCATCTGTTGCCGTCTGACACCGAGATTGTAGGGTTTCTAAACTTTTTTGGGAAAACGCTTGCCATTGCTTTTGGTAGTTTTCAAAAAATTCCACATCAACCGTTGGATAGTAACTCATCCCCACCAAGGTTCCAAAATCGGGAGCGTTTTCTTGATCCGTTGATAAGACGTGCAGTAACATTAAGTGCGCCTGACTTGATGAAGCCAGTTCCATTGCTTGTTCAAACACCCACTCACTTCGGGGGGACATATCCAGAGGAACCAAAATTTTTTGAAACATCTCTTGATCTCTATGTTCTCAAATTAGCACTATTAATTCGGCTTTTGATTCGCTTAAATCGCCATCCGAGTTAGAGAATCAGAACAGACGGTTCAAAATTGTTACACCACTGCTCAAATTTTGATCAGGATGTTATCCCTTTGTTTATAAAAGCGACCTCAGCCAGAATTTCCAGTTGAATTTTTATTAATCATACTATGATCTTGACCTGAGTTTATGAATTTTTGGGGTTCTGATTTGTTCCGATCTGATCATCAATCGAGGTGGAGGGGATCGGTTTTTAGGTTAGGTTTCTTAGCAGAGGACAAATATTAAGTCCTTGTCTCCTCAACCTTATTCAATTTTTGTTGCTTCTACATCGATGGTGGTTTGGCTAGCGGTAGACCCATCATCATCTTCAGAATTGTCGCTAACCTCTGAGGATTGACCTATTAAACCACGAGTATAATCGACAATCATTTGATAAACCTCTGACACTAATAGCGTCAGCAACACCACATCATCAATTTGACCCAGGAGGGGAACCACATCAGGAGAAATATCCAAGGGACTGAATAAATAAAATAAGGTTCCCAGAATGACCCATCCCCGATATTTAGGATTACGGATAATTGAGCGATATAAGTTTAAGATTGATTGCATCGAAAAACGGTATGAGTAATTAAGTCAATTTTAACGTTACCCGTAGAACAATTACAGTCATCCGTAGGGGCGGGGTTCTCCCGCCCAACACCGTTATTAGTGATCAATTAGGACTTCTTCTGTATCCTATCTACTGATGCCTGATTCGTAAAATTGCTGCACACTCAACATGGGAGGTTTGGGGGAAGAAATCGGCAGGTTGTACTTTAATTAATTCATAGACCCCAGATTCACATAAAATTTTTAGATCCCGTGCTAAGGTGGCTGGTTTGCAACTAATATAAACAATCTGTTGTGGACGGGTAGCAATTAAGGTTTCTAAGACGGTGCGATCGCATCCCTTCCGAGGCGGATCAAGAAACACCACATCCGGGGTATATTGCAACTGTGGTAATAACTTTTGTACGGTTCCCACTTGAAACTGGACATTATTAATCTGATTCAAAATCGCATTTTGTTGAGCTTGTTCAACAGCCACCGCTTGAACTTCCAAACCTAACACTTGCGGTATCTGAGTTTTGTCTAAACCTTCCGAGGAAATGGATTGTTTTTTCAGTAACGCTTGGGCTAACGGTAAGGTAAACGTACCAATTCCACAATAAGCATCAACAATTTTTTCATTTCCTTGTAAATTTAACTCTTTTATGATACTAAAAAACAACGTTTCAGCCACTTCTGTATTCACTTGAAAGAAAGTATCTGGTCTTAATAAAAACGTTAGCCCGGAAAATTCTTCTCGTAAAAACGGTTGACCTGCTAAACAGCGTGTTTCTTCCCCAAAAATCACATTGGTATTTTGGGAATTAAGATTTAAACTCACCCCCACTAACTGCGGATATGCTTCTAACCAAGCTTGAGCTTGTTCCTGAAGTCCGGTTAAACTATCCTGGGTCGCAATTAACGTTAATAAAATCTCTCCGGTGCGTCGTCCAATTCTTAGGGACAGATGGCGGATTTTGCCCCGTTGTTGTTGTTCCTCATAAATCGACCAACCTCGGTTTTGAATATCCTGTTTAATCTTTGTTAACAAAGGATTTAACCGTTCATCTTGGATCGGACATTGATTGATGTTGACCAAGCGATGGCTATTTTTTTGGAAATAACCCGCTTGTACCTGACCTGTTGCGGAACGTGCGATCGGATAAGTCACTTTGTTCCGATAAGCTAACCCCGACTCTCCCCCTAACACCGCCTCAACGGGAGGTTGAGTAAAACCACCAATGCGTTCTAAGGCTTGAACGACTAAATGGCGTTTCGCGTCGAGTTGATAACCATAATCAATATGTTGCCACTGACACCCCCCGCATTTATCCGCCACAATACAATGGGGTCGAACCCGATGGGGAGACGCTTCTAAGACCTCCTGCACCTTTCCCTCGCCATACTTGGGTTTTACCCGCACCAAACGGACTAACACGCGATCGCCGGGAACGGTATCCGGTACAAATACGGCTCGATCTTGATATCGTCCGACGCCATTACCGTCGTCTGTTAAATCTGTAATTAAAACTTCAGCTTGCTCGCCTTGTTGCCAAATCATAGTTAAAAATTAAGAATTAAGAATTAAGAATATCAAGTAGCGTCCTGAGTGGAACGTTGGCGGAGCCTGTGCGTAGCACGTCAGGATCTCAATTAAGAATTGTTACTGTTAAGGGTGGATGGTTGACTCTAAGCGGTTCAATATTAACTATTGAATAATAGCTGTTAACTGTTAACTGTTAACTGTTAACGGGTGACTGAGTAGAGGGGTTCTGACAGAAGATCTCTACTGAGAGGTGACTGAACCTTGGTTTCTGTTCCCCTGAGTCGCTAAACTACTTAATGTTATCTTGAAAAATTGCCATAGCTATGACCGTAGTTAGCCAAGTTATTCTCAAAGCAGATGATGAACTCCGTTATCCTAGCGTTGGTGAACTCAAAAGCATCAATGACTTTTTAAAAACGGGTGAACAGCGTGTCCGCATTGCCAGCAGCCTCGCTGAAAATGAAAAAAAGATTGTAGACCGTGCTAGTGGTCAACTGTGGAAAAAACGGCCTGATTTCATTGCGCCTGGGGGTAATGCCTTCGGAACAAGAGAACGGTCTTTATGTCTACGGGACTATGGCTGGTATCTGCGTTTAATTACCTACGGTATTCTCTCAGGTGATAAAGATCCCATTGAAAGCATCGGTTTAGTTGGCGTCAAAGAAATGTATAACTCTTTAGGCGTTCCGATGCCCGGAATGGTGGAAGCAATTCGTTGTTTAAAGGAAGCGTCTTTAGCATTACTCGATGACGAAGATGCGAAAGAAGCGGCTCCTTACTTTGACTTTATCATTCAAGCAATGTCGTAAATTTTGACATTCGATTAATTTTAGCCCCCATTCAAGTTTAACTTGAGTGGTTTTTTTTTACAATAAAATTTGATGATTCTGGTCAGGTCAGAAACCGGGTTTCTCAAGCCATCTTGATTTGTTGCCACTAATTTTAATCAGAAACCCGGTTTCTTTGGGGCTTTGGTAAGGTCAGAAACTGGGTTTCTCAAACCCTCTTGATTTATTGTCATTAATTTTAATTAGAAACCCGGTTTCTTTGGGGGATTTGCGATCACTGAAAATTAACTTAATAATGACCAAAGATGGATGCTTTCAAAAATTAAAGCCACTGCCCAAATTAAAATACTGATGCCAACAGCCGCCGCAGAAATGTCTTTAATAGCGCGAATTCTGTCATCATACTGATCTTCTAAAAAATCACATAAGCCTTCAATGCTACTATTGAATAATTCCGCTATTAACATTAGCCCCGTCGCTAAAAAAAATAACATTAAATCTTGCCATTGGCGAAGAAGCACAGCAATGATTAAGACAACGACAGATAAAATGACTTTGTAAGCAACACTAAACTCCGTTGCGATCGCAATATGAAGACCTGCTAAGATCACTTTTAGCTTGCGAATCGGATGATAACCGGATTGGCGGAACTTGCTAGTCATAAATTTTATCTGTAGCACCCCTTTCTCAGAAGTTTTATAGGAAATGTTATCATGATTCTGACAATTTTACCCACTTTTAAATGATCAAGGGCGAGTGTTCCCGCCCCTATCTTCTGGTTTCTAATTATTTAGATTGAGCTTGAGTCGGCTGTTTAACTTTAGCAATTTCTCCTTGGAGAATTTCTAAGGCTTTAACATATTGAGGATCGGCGCTTGTTCCCACTTTTGTTCGATCTTTTCTTAAGGCGTCCCGTTGTTCTTCCGTGAGTTCAACTTTAACATCCGGTTGAATGCCTTCATGGTTAATATCTCGACCACTGGGGGTAAAATATTTCGCAATTGTCACCGCTAATCCTGAATCTTTACCCACACCTCGAACCGACTGAACTAACCCTTTTCCAAAGGTTTTTGTTCCCACTAAAACTGCCCGTTTATTATCTTGTAACGCACCGGATAAAATTTCACTAGCGCTCGCTGAACCCCCATCCACTAAAACCACTAAAGGTTTCTTGGTTAAGGCTCGATTATTTGCCCGTTGGCGGTCAGTTTCTCCTTGACGATCAACCGTTGAAACGATATCTCCTTGATCCAGCAACATTCGAGCAATTTCAATACTAGAATACAGCAAACCCCCTGGATTGGAACGTAAATCGAGAATATAACCCGTTACATTTTGTTTTTCCAAATCCGTCAGTGCGTCTCGCATTTCTTGAGACGCATTCGCACTGAAAGTATTTAAACGAATATAACCAATTTCACCGACCGGACTCGGATTTTTAGAAGCTTTAACGGGGTGAATTTCAATCCGAGCACGAGTAATGGAAAAATCTAACGGTTTATCGCCCCGTAAAATTTTAATATTAACTTTCGTTCCCACTGGCCCCCGAATTAAACTCACCGCTTCATTAATATCCATTCCTTCGGTACTACGGCCATCAATTTCGGTAATAATATCTTGAGCTTGTACTCCTGCATCAAAGGCTGGAGAATCTTCAATCGGAGAAATAACGATTAATTTTTTGCTATCTTCATCTTGGGTTAATTGAATTCCCACTCCGGTTAATTCTCCAGAAGTATCAATTTGCATATTTTTGAATTCTTCCGGGTTCATAAAGCGGGTGTAGGGGTCATCCAACTTCTCTAACATTTCCCGAATGGCGGTATAGGCTTGTTCATCACTGGTGTAATTTCGATTCAAATATTCCGTGCGAACCGCCATCCAGTCCACTTGATTAAAGGTTCCATCCACATAACTTTTGTGGATGACTTGCCACACTTCATCAATTAATTCTTTCGGACTTTCTCGAAACGATGCTTGACTCGACAAATGAATTCCCGCACCTGCAACTGCCACAGCCGTCAGCATTACTGCTGTTGCACCAAGAACAAGCCCACTTTTTGAAATAACCATCTGTTTGCTGAACCGAAAAATATAAATTTCAATATTGATACGCTCAATTTAGCATAGCTTTCCGGTTTCGGGGGTCAGTCAGTCATCAGT
>JBMDYE010000392.1:0-1707 GCA_048595135.1 Planktothrix sp.
AATATGCTTCTACAGCAGGGTTAATCCCTGCCTGTAGATGAACAATTTAGACTATGCCAGAAGAAACTCCAAAAACGTTTAAGGAAATCGTTCAAGACTTCATTGATGAATTGAACCAAGCTTTAGAAGATTCTGCCTATGATGACTCAATAATGGATAATCTAAATGACATTTTCGAGTTGTTAGACGTTACGGTTAACCATCTGTAGAGGAAAATGGAACCACTAAAATTAACAGGAATTAATGAAACGTTTGCTTTTAAGCCCAAACACTTAGACGGATACTACGTTGATGAATTTCGGCAGGAAGTTTTCTTTTTATGTTCCAATTATAGCGATGATTTAAAAACTGCTAATTGGGACGAATACGCCCAAATCCTAAAAGACTACTTCAACCGATTGGAAGAAACAACGCCCTTACTCCGACTAAAATCTGAACAGACAAAAAATGAAGTCACGGTGAAAGTTGAAGCAATCAATGGCTATATTTATAGACCTACAGAAGACGCTTCTACATTCACCTTGTACCTAAATGGTACATTCTTATATCTGTACGATGGCTGCGAAGATCGCTGGAGTAATTGGGAAGAGTTTATCAACCAAGTTAAAGCTTTATTTGAGGAACGAGAAGCGATCGCATGGATTGATGGCGAGGCAGTTTACGCAAAAGATGAGGAGGAGTAATGAGCGCTGATCAAATCAATATTGAGCAAGTTCACGATGACGAACTTGGCATAGATTGGATTACTAAATATAAAAAGTTAGAGGAGGACTTTAACGAACTTGAAAAAATGCGTGATCGGTGGGCTGATAAAGCAACTGATAGGCTAAAAGAGATAAACGATCTTAGGCAACAACTTAAAACAGTAGAATGCGACCTAGCCGAAGCCCATTCCATTGCCAAAAATACTAATCGACAGATTGAAGATTGCCAGCGTCAACTGACAAAACTCAAAAATTTGGAGAACCAAAATAAAAAACTCACCCAACAAATTGAGCGAGCTAGGGAGCTATTGAAAACTTATAACGTTTCCTTCCTGGCACTATTGAAGGTTTCGGAGCGGGAAGCTGACGCAAGTTATCTAACCCATCAACAACGGAAGATACTTGCCGAAGTACGATTTATGATTTTGCAAGGATTGGGCATCTCAATCGAAAGCCAACAAAAGAAGGAGGCGGGAGACACCGAAATCGACCCAATCCCTTTTAATTCTACTCGCCCTGTTTACGATGAATTCTAAAAACCGAAATTTTCGGTTTTTAGAATTACGGCTAGGCTGAACACTCTCACGAACTCCTAGCCGTTTGCCCTCAAAAAGATTAGAGGTACTTCTATGATACAGCTTGAACCCTTAATTGAAAAACTAATTGACCGATCAGGACAGCCTAGACTTTACCCAGGGGAACGTGGTTATCATTCCTTAGCAGCACGATTGATTACGAAAGAGATCAACCAATGGCTAAAGGAACACGGCATTAATAAAAAAGTTAGTTTTTACACCACACGAGCATGGATTAATCGCAACTGTCCCCACTGGGTATTAATCGGATTATCTCAGCGTTTAAGATAACGACAGCAAAAAGCCCCCTGAACTATCAGAGGGCTTTTTGCTACGTGATTTTATCTTGTACATTTCAATTATAGAAAAATTGATTAAAATGCAACAAATGTGTAGATCTCATGTGCATGAACATTAAAAATGATGTG
>JBMDYE010000393.1:0-15427 GCA_048595135.1 Planktothrix sp.
GAAGAAGAAGAACCGTTAGTTGTTGAGGAAATAACAGAACCGGACGTTATTATTGCTGAACCTGTAATAGTTGCGGAAGAAGAAGAACCATTAGTTGTTGCGGAAATAACAGAACCGGACGCTATTATTGATGAACCTGTAATAGTTGCGGAAGAAGAACCATTAGTTGTTGAGGAAATAACAGAACCGGACGTTATTATTGATGAACCTGTAATAGTTGCGGAAGAAGAACCGTTAGTTGTTGAGGAAATAACAGAACCGGACGTTATTATTGCTGAACCTGTAATAGTTGCGGAAGAAGAACCGTTAGTTGTTGAGGAAATAACAGAAGCGGATGTTATTATTGCTGAACCTGTAATAGTTGCGGAAGAAGAAGAACCGTTAGTTGTTGAGGAAATAACAGAAGCGGATGTTATTATTTCTGAAATCCTCCCCCAAAATCCAATTGCAGAAACATTCTCTGAACCGGAATTAGGCATCCCTCATCAGGACATCAAAACTGAAGCGGATGTTGTGGGAATGAAATTTAATATTGGGGGAGAGCGGAAATTTGAACCTGCGCTAGCGGATGTGGATGAAGGACTGCCTAACTTACCCGATGGTTATGGTCACAGTAAGATTATTCTATTGCCCCGTGATCCAAATTGGGCTTACGCCTATTGGGACGTTCCCAATGAGCATAAGGAACAGATTCGCCAACAAGGAGGAAGATACCTGCTGTTACGGGTTTATGATGTAACAGCCATTGATCTGGACACTCAGCAACCCCATTGGATGCACGAATATGAGTGTGATGAGATGACCAAAGATTGGTATATTCCCGTTCCCATGAGCGATCATGACTATATCGTTGAATTGGGTTATCAAACCATTGATGGACGATGGTTAGTGCTGGTGCGGTCAAATCATGTTCGCGTTCCTCCCATTTACCCCACAGATAGAGAAAACTACCAATTTATTAATATTCCTTGGGATGAAGACTTAAGAGGGAAAACGTTTTTCCGGCTTTAACAGACCCCACAGAACTACAGAACAGCAAAAACGGGTTAAAGGATAACGGTGTGTCCTGTCTGGTAAGATTTTGTGATAGCTGTCAGCGTAAGCTAACAGCTAAATTTTTTTTTAAGCTGATAAACTTGCTAATATAGCAGTCGCCATAACGGTATTTCCCCTAGAGGAGTGCTGTGGTTCTTTATTCTTAAGTAATTCTACTCCTGACTTCTGCTATAAGGGATCGGTAAATCCAACAAGCTGAGGATAGAGATCAACCCTTAGATACGGAACAAGAATCTCCTGATGAGTATTTTGACCTCGGTACTAACGGAATTGGTGCAAGCGTTGCCCAATTTAAGACCCCAAATTTATTTTAAATCCTCCTTAACGGCACTTTCTCATGCGATGGAGGATCAGGTTTTGGCGGGAACAGATCAACCTTTAGTGATTGCCACCTTTCAGCAAGAGCGATTTTATCGTCAAGAAGCCAACCGCTATCGACGAATTGCGGAACGCACCTCGCAAGTTTATGTGATGGCTGCACCAGAAACCGAATTTAGGAATGGGTCTGAGTATTATGAAACCGTCGCATTTCATCCGCAAGATCAACTCAGCCAAGAATGGAATTTAGTGGTTTTAGGACAACATTATGCCACTTGTTTAGTTTGTATTGAACGGCAAGATTTGGCTCAAAGCTTAGAGATGCCAGAACAATTGGCAATGGATCAAACCCGTCCCTTTGAAGGAATTTGGACATCGGATCGTCAAGTTAGTATTAAAGTTGCAGAGTTGTTATTAGAACGAGTTTTATATTATCGTCCTGAATTAGCTTCAAAAGTTGAACAAGCGTTTGTTAGTTATGGAATTCGTCAGACTTCAGCCAAAGGGAAAAAATCTTCAACTCGCACCAAACCAACGGCTCAATCCTCTAATGGTTCTTCTTTGAATGATCCCTTTACTTATCGTTTAGTCACTTATTTACAAGCCGGACAACATAAACTGTTAAGACTGTATCGTTCATTAGCGGCAAAAGAACGCAAAGAACGGTTAGTTAATTCAATTACCGCAGCAATCCGACAATCTTTAAATCCGCAAGAAGTGATTAAAGTGGCGGTGCAAGAATTAGGGGAAGCGATGCAAGCGTGTCGATGTTTAATCTATCGTTGTAAAGCAACGGATCAATCCGTTAAAATTAGTCATGAATTTTTATGTAATAATGTCGGTTCGTTGCGAGGAAAAGCCTGGAGCTTGCAAGGGAATCCTTTATTTAAAGAAGTTGTAGCCGGAAAAGAAAAAATTTATATTGAAACAATGGATGAGGTAGCACAAAACCCTCTATTTTCTTCGGCAAAATCTCAAGAATCTTTACAAAAAATTACTCAAAAATGGCAAATTCAAGGCTGGTTAATGATTCCGATTTTTTATCAGGGTCAACTGTTGGGCATGGTGGAATTTCATCAGTGTAACTGCGATCGCAAAGTCTGGCAAGAAGATGATTTATTAATGGTGGATGCGATCGCAACTCAACTGGGTGCAGCAATTATTCAAGCGGAAACTTATGTAAATTTAGAAGACTTAAATCAACAATTAGAAGCTTTAGAACGGACTCGCAGTAATTTAATAGCCATTACCGGACATGAACTTCGTACCCCTTTATCCACGATTCAAGTTTGTTTAGAAACGTTGAATCAAGAACCGGATATGCCGTTAGAAATGCGAAAAGTCATGTTAGATACAGCCTTAGAAGATGCGGAACGATTAAGAAAATTAGTTCAAGATTTTTTAACGTTATCTCATTTAGAAAGTGGTCGAGTCGATTGGAACCCCGAATCTTTAAGATTAAAAGAATGTATTGATTTAGCGATTAGTGGGATTCGTTCCCACCATGCTCAACAAAAAGTTCCGGGAATTGAAACTGAATTACCGTCGGATTTACCGTTAGTTAAAGCGGATGGGGAATGGTTAGTTGAACTTCTTTCTAAATTATTAGATAATGCCTGTAAATTTACCGAACCCGATGGCAAAGTTAAAATTAAAGCCAAACGCAATGGCGAACAAATGGTGGAAGTGACGATTTCTGATACCGGACGGGGAATCGAACCTAACCGTTTAGACGCAGTTTTTGAACGATTTTATCAAGAAGAAGGTTCCCTACGTCGCAGTGTGGGTGGAACTGGCTTAGGATTAGCGATTGGCAAACAAATTGTTAACGGTTGGGGAGGTAAAATTTGGGCAGATTCCCCTGGAAAAAATCAGGGGAGTGAGTTTCATTTTACCATCCCTTATATTGAGACGGAATCGGAGTAGAGACGCGCCAATCACCTTCGGTATGGCTTCGCCTGGGCGCGTCTCTACTGGACGCATCCTACTGGGTTTTCAGGTTGAGTTTTTCCCATAATTCTTGCTTAATCCGATTTAAAATGGAGGCTTCATCTAAAGATTCTAAAATCTCTTTAACAACAGCTTTTGGCCCTTGTTCCCCCCAGGATGCACCATTGGCTAAATAAGTTTTTGTCACTTGTCCAATGGCATAACAAGAAACCCCCGCAATTGCCGCTTGAGGAACCGCAACGGATAAATAAGGAACTAACGTTAATCCTCCCGTTATCGGTGCAGTCAATCCTAATAAACTTTTTAAGGAACTTAAGCCAAAATTGGCAATTAATTCACTGGCTGTAATTCCTCCCATACTCATCGCAATTTTTTGTAATAAATCGACCGCACCCTGTTGGGTCATGGAAATTCCATACAATTTTGATAAGGTTAAAATCATCGCCACATCAATAATTGCCCCACTCAGCATATCTACAACAGTTAGGGGATTTAGGGAAATCGCAGCGGATTTTGTAATCACACTATTCCAGATCATTCGATTCGCACTATTTTCGCGAATTTCCATTTTTCTATGGACTAATTTTTCATTCACATCCCCTGCATAGAGCATGGTATTGAGAGCGACTAACGATTTTCCTTCCTGGTCTAAAATCTCTAAAATTTTTAACTTTAATTCTTCAACTTGTGGCTGTCCCCTCGTTAATTCAGCGCTAATTCTGCCATCCGCATGACGAACCGCTTTAGCGACTAAGGGAGAAGCCGCCGCCATGACAATTTCATTCGGAGATAGCAATTCTTTCACCCGTTCATCTCGAATTTTATGATAAATCGCTAAACGGTCAGCTTCAGGATATTGATCAATTTTATTAAACACTAATAACATCGGTTTTCCCGCTTCTCGCAAGTAGGAAAGGGCATCATATTCAACTTGCGTAATATCCCCCGCAATCACAAATAATAATAAGTCAGCCTGTTGAGCCACTTCACGGGCAATTTTTTCGCGGGTTTCCCCATCCACTTCATCAATTCCAGGGGTATCAATTAACTCAACTTGGGAAATTTTATAGGAAATGGCCGTATGGGTTAAGGTGGTTGTTCCGTCTCCCCTAACTTGCCATTGTTTCGCTTCGGTGGTGCGAGTCACTCCATGAATCGGCCCGGTGACAAAAATTTCTTGACCTAATAAGGCATTTAAAACCGAGGATTTTCCCCGTCCTACCATGCCAAATACTGCAATTTGGACAGAGGTTTGTTCTAATTTATCCATCATGGTTTGTAACCCCTGAATATCCGGTTCTAAACCTTCCCGTTCTGTTGGGGTTAAATCCAAATGCTGGACAATATCGCGCAACGCATCTTTGGCATTTCGCAAATTCAATTCAGCTTGCAAATCCGCAAAACTCGAAATCGTTGTATTGAGTTCATCATCAAGAGACATAAAAACGAATTAAGAATTAAGAATTAAGAAATAAGAAAATGGGCAATGGGCAACGGGCAATAGGCAATAGGGGACAAGGGGACTATTTTTTCTTCCTTCTTCCTTCTTCCTTCTTCCTTCTTCCTTCTTCCTTCTTCTCTCTGCCTTCTGCCTCCTGCCTCCTTTCTTAATCTTGCCAAATCAAAACGGGTTTTGCCATCCACAAGCAAAACCCGATTTAAACGGATTATTTATATAATGGGGTTTTAAAAAACAGTTTAGTAACGGTTATTATAGCCTCCTCCACCACGTCTGTTACCATCATTGGGATTGTCTTCACGGGGTTTGGCTTTGTTAACTCGCAGATTTCTGCCCATCCATTCAGCACCGTCTAGCGCTTTGATCGCAGCGTCTTCTTGTGCATCACTCTCCATTTCAACGAAGCCGAAACCACGAGATCTTTTTGTTTCTCGATCTGTAGGGACTGTTGCTCGTTTAACTTGGCCATACTCTGCAAAGACCTCTTGGAGATCTTCAGGGGTAACGTCATAAGATAAGTTACCGACGTAAATCGACATGGAATGACTCCAACCTTAAACTCGGACAAGATTCAGCTTCGGAGAGATACCTGTCGATACAGAGGCCAAATTGGCTAAAAATTCTGTAGCTAAAAACAATGTATATAACCGAATCTGATTGACGCCAACTATTTTAGCACAGAGTGTCAGATTTAGTTCAGTAACTCAGGTTACGATTTAATGCGTTTAAGTTTACTGGATGAATGATAAATCAACGCCACCAAAGTTGGTACTTAAGGCTACATTAAGATTTTCTAAGACTTTCACCAACCAAAAAATCCCATCTTGAGAACAAGATTCATAGTGATTAAATAAAATGGCGATTCGTTTTTCTAAATAAGGCTTCACTTTTCTACAAATTAAGGCAATTTTCAGTAATAAACCGACGGTCGCCGTGGGGCCTAGATTCGCAATTAAATCAATAAATACAAAATGATTGGGTTTTTGGGGACTTTCGACCACTAAAAAATTTAACATCTGACTACAGGTTCTAATCAGAAGAAAATCATTAAAAGCTTCGTCGTCACTATGGGGAATGGTATTTTGCAATTGTTTATACAATTTTTCATTAAACTGACGACGCATATAAGCTGAATCTAAGTGAGTTGGAGTTAAATACTCATAAAAACTTTCTTTGAAAGCCCGGAAGGATTGATTGGGTTGAGTTTGATCAAGAAAGCGTTTTGCTAAATCTCGATGGGTGCATGATCCTTCCACTTTTCCGACAAAATGTTTCAAGGCGGTGAATAATTCACGATTATTCAGTAACGTGGGATTGGGAACCGGGGAAAACGTTGGTTTCGAGTCTTCTGATGGGGAACGACGGGCGGCTTGAGCAATGCGAATTTGATGGGCGGCATATTGGGATAAATCCAGTTCAAATTTGCGTTGTTTTTGCCCTTGAATTTGTTGAATCATTTGCTGATGTTCATAGGAACTATCTTCACTTAAAAGGCAATGTCTGTACAGATAAGGATAACGGGGAATTAAAATTCTTAAGGGTTCCGAAGATTGGGCTTGATAATCAATATTGGAGGGCTGACAAATCACTTCTACAAAGCGTTTTAAGGCTAAATAATGTTCACTTTTAGTAAACTCATAAATCACATCACTTAGCTGTCTAAGGGGTCGAGAATAAGTAGAAATTCGTTTGACTTGTGGAATAGCTTCATCAAAAAGTTGAACTAATTTTTGAATAGCGGCTTTCCGGTGGGGGGAAGTATGCCAACGATTAATTAAAATATAGCAACAACGATTTAAAATATAATTCAGATCTTGAGTGCTTAATTTAGAAGCCACCAGTTTGGCTAAGGCTTTATAAATTTCAGGATCGGGATAACCTAAGCCGGAAATAAATAACAAGCGAAATCGTTCTATTAACTGATTTTCATCTTCCAGTTCTACAAGCTTCAGCCAATGATCATATAATTGTTGTTCTTCTGGATAGTTGGCTCGGTTAGAATAAAAGACTACATTTTTGTTCATTGATGGTTACCCGTCTGCTTAATTTTAATCGCATTGCCTGGTAAATGTTCGTTATCTTGTTAACCATAGTGGTTTGTTTCCTCAGAGTTCATCACTCTCTCTGCTGTTTGTGGCTGTTCATTCACTGACCGGATTGGGGGTAAAAAAGGTTTCTAATTCTCTTAGCATGATCATTCATTGAACCAAGGCTATGAATTCCAGCGAAATCCGTTGGGTCTGCTAATAATCTACTAAAAAAATTGAGTTCACACCTGCCATATAGGAGGGAAGTTAATTCTCTCAATCTCGTGTATATTAAGTTTAATTCGAGTCGATAGATTGAATTTTTAATCAAACTATCCCTCAGTTCACCCTTTTGATTTAGAGTGTTATTTCTTCCCATTTAGACTTGTTTAATCTTTCTTGCTTCTAGCAAGTTAGATGAGTTAGCAATCAGATTCAGTTATTAACTCAGGAACTCACTGAGAAGACATTGACAACTCTATCCCTATTAAAACCCAAGGTTAGAGAGAATGCAAATTTTCATGTCACTCTCAAGATACCATAACGGGATAATCCTTGATGATCAATTTTGCTTTGCCACAGCATGGATACACCGATAACTCTGAGCCAACTTGTCCAAATCTTAGCAATTCACTCTCCGCTTCAGTGTGATTTAGCCAATTCTACACCCCTGATCGGCATCACTACCGATAGCCGAGCCGTTAAACCCGGAGAGGTGTTTGTCGCGTTGCGAGGGGAACGATTTGATGGACATCACTTTGTCGAACCAGCGCTGGCTCTGGGGGCGACTTGTGCAATTGTCGCCACAGATTTTGCACAAACGCACCCCGATTTACCACTTTTACCTGTTCCTGATCCGCTTTTAGCGTATCAAGCGATCGCCCGATGGTGGCGAGATCAATTTCAAATTCCGGTGATTGGCGTAACCGGTTCGGTCGGAAAAACAACAACGAAAGAATTAATTGCGGCGGTTTTAGCAACTCAAGGCAAAGTGTTAAAAACTGAGGCTAATTATAACAATGAAATTGGTGTCCCTAAAACGTTATTACAATTAACAGCCACTCATGATTTTGCGGTGATCGAAATGGCAATGCGAGGAGCCGGACAAATTGCCGAATTAACCCACATTGCTAACCCGACGATGGGTGTGATTACAAATGTGGGAACCGCCCATATTGGCTTATTAGGTTCCGTTGAAGCGATCGCAAATGCCAAATGTGAACTCTTAGCAGAAATGCCTGAATCTAGCATTGCCATTTTAAATTATGATAACGCCCGTTTAATGGCAACGGCAGCAACGGTTTGGTCAGCGACAACCATTAGCTATGGATTAACCGGAGGAGATTTAAAAGGAGAGTTAATTAATCCCCAAACCTTACGGGTGGAAGGGGTGGATTTACCCTTACCTTTAGCCGGAGAACATAATGCGTCTAATTTTTTAGCGGCTTTGGCTGTGTTAAGGGGAATTCGAGGTTGGGAAATGTCCCCCCAAGACTTTTATGCTCCGTTTCAACAGGGAATTTCGTTACAGTTACCGGATGGACGCGCCAAACGCTACGAGTTAGCGGAGGATATTGTGATTTTAGATGAAACCTACAACGCCGGCTTGGAATCGATGTTAGCTGCGTTGAAATTATTAGCCCAAACTCCCGGTCAACGTCGCATTGCGGTGTTAGGAACCATGAAGGAATTAGGAGAGCGATCGCTCGAATTCCATGAACAAGTCGGAAAAACCGCTAGGGATTTAAAGTTAGATGGGTTGTTTATTCTAGCAGGGTTTGACGAAGCCAATGCTTTAGCGATGGGAGCGGCGGGTTTACCCATTGTTAATATTGTCGATTTACAGTCGGAAAATCCTCATACCCAAATGGCGCAACAGTTAACCGAGTTTATTCAACCGGGCGATCGCCTGTTATTCAAGGCTTCCCATTCTGTGCAGTTAAATCGGGTGGTGGAGCAATTAAAAGGGTAAGGAGAGAAGGTTCAAGAGCGGGAGCCTGCCTCTATTTCTAACAGACTTCTGCTATAAAGAACTTGAGCTTATTTTAAGGTTTTGTTAACGTTAAAAGGAGATTAAACCTTGCCTAAGTTAATTCTGATTCGTCATGGTCAAAGTATTTGGAATGCTGCGAATAAGTTTACAGGCTGGGTTGATGTTCCCTTGAGTGAACGAGGTCGAGCAGAAGCAACCATTGCCTCCTGTAAATTACGGGATTATCGAGTGAATGTTTGCTTTACCAGTATGTTATTTCGGGCGATGGAAACAGCCGTGATTTGTTTAACCGAATGTGATGATATTTGTGGGGGAAAAACCCCAATTATCAAACACGCAGCGGATGACCTGGATTGGCATGGCTGGGATCAATATGACGGCGATCCCGAATTGGAATTACCCATTTATACCAGTTCCGCTTTAGATGAACGATATTATGGAGATTTACAAGGCATGAACAAAGCGGAAATGGCGGATAAGTATGGCATTGAACAAGTTCAAATTTGGCGACGTTCCTATTCAGAACGACCCCCAGGCGGAGAAAGTTTAGAAGATACCCAAAACCGAGTTATTCCTTACTTTAATAGTCGCATTCTGGCTCATATTCATCGTGGCGACAACGTTTTAGTCGTAGCCCATGGCAACTCCCTGCGGTCGATTATCATGCGTTTAGATAACTTAACTCCTGAAAAAGTTCCGTTGTTAGAATTAGTGACAGGGGTTCCGATTGTTTACGACCTGGATATTCAAGGTGCAGTGGTTAGTAAAGAGATTTTAGCCGCCTAAATTCTTCTGAATAGCCTTTTTTAGACAGCGACTCTGAGCTTCATTAGAGTTAGGAGATCGGTAGCTAGAAATTGAGCCGAGAAAATCCCTTTTATTCCGGAAAAATTAAGCTTAAACCCTTTATTTTTTAAAATTTAAGCTTGTGTAGAAACCTAATTTTTCTGGTGTTTTAAGGGAAAATAATCGGGTTTTTCTAGGTTCCGTCTCCTGTCCCTCATGGTTTGGCTGAAGGCTTTGAACAAGTAGGGTTGATTCTCCCACTGAATTTTGGTATGATCTGACAAGAAAGTTTCTAAGCTACTTCACTATTCCTAACAGATTGCTTTGGGAGTACCTGCTTGTAGCAATGTCTCCAAACGGCTAATTGCTATAAGAAAGCCACTTAATTTGTCCCTACTGCTTGCTGTTTTGAAACATGGCAAGCCAACCAAAAACATAAATAGTGGCTAGAACTGTATTAAATTTTATCCAAAGCAAGATTCACCTCTGTTCATAAATCTCCTTCTGACCTAGCATAGAAATATAGACCTTCCTGGCTGAGAGCGACCTCACGGATGTCTCTAATTTCATCTCAAGATAACCAAACAAAAAGTATGACCCCCTCTGGCTTCGGATTGCCTATGTTTAAACGTCTTAACATTCGGCAAAAAATTGGCTGGGGTTATGGAATTGTAATTGGGGTAATGGTTGTTGGCGTCACATCAGCATTTATCTTTGAAGAATATTATAAAAATCCCCTCCGACAACAACTGATAATTTCCCAAGAGAAAGCCAAAATTCTTGATGAACTGGGCAAAAGTATGCTCAAGTTGAAAGATTATCAACAGTACCTAATCAAAGCCTTAGCCAATCCTCAACAGATTGACCAAATAGAACGAGGGGTTGCTGCGATTCGTTCAGAATTATTTGTGATGAACAATAAATTGCCAACCCTTCAAAAGACCCCAGAAACCACGGATTTTACCCTTCAAGAAGATGCTCAAGCCCTACAGGAATTAAGCCAACAATACAAGGAACAATTAAATAATTACTCTAACCAATTTGAAACGTTAATCCAAGCCACAGAAAAGCCGAATTTTAACCCCAAACTTTGGCAAACTGTTCAAAAAGGCATGATGAATTTAATTGGAAATTCCGCTCAACTCTATCAACTTTCACAAACCAGTAGTCAGTTAGAAAGCAAATTTCAGGCGAGAGCAGAAATCGCTCAAAAAAACTATGAAAAAACGGAACATATTAGCAATGGGATTATTATTATTACCTTAATTGTATCCGGTGGATTAGCCTTAATTTTCTCCATTAGTATTGGTCGAATGATTGCTTGTCCCTTGGATATTATGATCAAAGTCGCAGAACAAGTCAGTGAAGAATCGGATTTTGCCTTACAAGCCCCTGTCACCAGTTCCGATGAAATTGGAGAATTAACGCAATCTTTAAATCATTTAATTCAACGGGTGGCTGAATATACCGAAGAATTACAAAAAGCCAAATTAGCGGCGGAAGCAGCTAACCGTTCTAAAAGTGTCTTTTTAGCCAATATGAGTCATGAACTTCGCACCCCCTTAAATGCGATTATTGGCTACAGCGAAATGATTCATGATGAATCAGAAGATATGGGATATACCGATTTTCTACCCGATTTAGAACGCATTCAAACCGCTGGAAAACATCTGCGAGATATGATTAGTGATATTTTAGATATTTCCAAAATTGAAGCAGGTCATGTCACCCTGTATCTGGAAAATTTCCCCGTTGAAAAACTGATTGAGGATGTGATGACCACCGCTAAACCGTTAGCAGAAAAAAATCATAATCTCTTAGAATTTCAAGCGATTTCTGATTTAGGAACCATGTATGCAGATATGCCAAAAGTCCGGCAAATTTTACTGAATTTATTAAGTAATGCGTCTAAATTTACAGAAAAAGGAATTATTACCCTGTCGGTAGAAAGAACCAGTCAGCAACCCCCCATTCCCGAAGATGATGATCTGATGTATACCTTTGCAGGAAATTCTGCTCAATATCTGGTTTTTCATGTGAATGATACCGGAATTGGGATGACTGAAGAGCAACTCCAGCAAATTTTTAAACCGTTTATTCAAGCCGATGCGTCTACCACAAAACGCTTTGGCGGAACGGGGTTAGGACTCGCCATTAGCCAACGATTATGCCAAATTCTAGGCGGCGTGATTACCGTGAAAAGTGAAATGGATAAAGGCTCAACCTTTAGTGTGTGGTTACCCGTTCATGTCAAAGGATAAAAAACTTAACGTTTAATGTTTAAAATTTTGTTTAAAAGCTCCAAAATTGCTGAGGAAAATTGTAAGATAAAAACTGAGACCAATAAACATGAGAAACCGGGTTTTTAGCCTAGACTTTGCCAATGAAATCTGATGTTTCTTGACAATACTGTTGCTAATTGTTGGATTGTATAGCAGTCGTCAGGACGATTAGGACATGATAAAAAGCTGGAATGCTGATTTTAAAAGCTTTTCCCTCCTGCCTTCTACGCGATTAGAAATCCGGTTTCTGCATAAGCTCTAACCCATACACACTGAACAACTTATGCCAGATTCCACCAAAGTTAAAGCCTACGCCGCTTTAAATGCAAAAGAAAAATTACAACCTTGGGAATACGAACCCGAAGCTTTAAAGCCGGATGAAATTGAGATTAAAGTCACCCATAATGGTCTATGCCACACCGATCTACACATGAGAGATAATGACTGGGGAGTCAGTCAATTTCCCCTGGTCGCAGGTCATGAAGTGGTCGGAGAAGTGATTCAAATGGGAGAAGGAGTGACTTCTTTAAAAATTGGCGATCGCGTTGGGTTTGGATGGATTAGAAACGCCTGCGGACGCTGCGATTATTGTTTACAAGGAGAAGAAAATATTTGTCGAAATGGCTATCAAGGATTAATTTTAGGACATCATGGTGGCTTTGCGAATCGAATGCGAGCGAGCGCTAATTTTGCCTACAAAATCCCTGATGCCTTAGACTCAGCTAGTGCGGCTCCTTTATTATGTGCAGGAATTACCGTTTATACGCCTTTACGCACCCATATTAAACACCCGAATACAAAAGTCGGAGTCATGGGAATTGGCGGTTTAGGACATTTAGCGATTAAATTTGCCCGCGCCATGGGAGCAGAAGTCACCGCCTTTTCAACGTCCCCCAATAAAGAACAAGAAGCCAAAGAATTTGGCGCCCATTATTTCCAAAAATGGGGAACAACAGAAGAAATGAAAGCGGTTTTAGGAACCTTTGATTTAATTATTTGCACGGTTTCCTCAGCCATTGATTGGGAAGCCGCCTTTAGTTTACTGGGAAATAATGGCATTTTATGTTTAGTGGGTTTACCCGTTTCAACGATGAATATTCCATTATTGCCGTTAATTTTTGGGCAAAAAATGGTGGCGGGAAGTATTGTGGGGGGTCGGAAATATATGCAGGAAATGTTAGAGTTTGCTGCCCTCAATCAAATTAAACCAATGGTGCAACTGTTACCGTTAAGTCAAATTAATGAAGCAATGGATCAAGTCGCCGCGAATCAAGCGCGTTATCGGATTGTTTTAGTGTCTGAAGATTAATCGTTTTTTACCCAAAGTTAAAACTCCGGTTTCTTAGAGAAACTGGGGTTTTAATCCGTAGCAGGAATCTCTTGCCATTCTCTCGCATCTACAAACATCGATAAATGCTTTTTATTCGTTGTCACCACAATCACAGAATTACCATTTAATTCAGCTAATTTTGCTTGCGCCGCTAGAATAACATCTGCATCTAAAGCTTGATTATCCGCCGTAGGGTTCCCGCTTTTTCTCGCATCTGCCCACAGTTCTGCTGCTAATAACATTACCCCCGTATTAATCGGTAAATAAATAACAGTATTTTTTAACTCATCTAGTCTTTTAATTCCCTGAGATTTATTAGCCCTTAATAATTCTCTCCTAATTTCATAATCAGCAATTTCAGGTAAGATGAAATTTACTCCCTGATTTAAAGATTGTTTAAACCACTGTTTGCAATTTTGAACTTCAGGAGAAGATGATTTAGGGTTAGTGATAACCCCTACCACTCCTGTATCTAAGATAAGCAACGTTTGACTCATAGATCTATTTTAAAACTTCCTGTAAGTAATTGAACGTTTCAGTTTGTTCTTGTTCATCTCCATCTTCTTCCCACTGTCTTAACAGTTCAATGACGGCTTGATTTTTTTTAATTTGTTCTCTCCGTTGCTGTTCTTCCAATGTTAAAGGGGCCGGTTTAGGATCTGGATTCGTGGCTTGACGAAACGTTCTCATAATTTGTAATAAATTTTCCCACTGTTCTTTCGGAGTTAATTGCAGTTCTTTTAAAATTTCATTAATCAATAATCTCGGCTGTTCTTGAGATTCAGTTAAATTATGATCTGGGGTAATTTCTGATGAAGAGTTAACAATTTGTGTCATGATTAAACGCTCCTGAATCAGTTAAATTATTTTTATTATAGCTGAATTAATAAGATCCTTCCAGATGGGAAAATAAACCCAACTCCCTTCCCCTGTAGCCTAACCCCTAATTTTCGGTCAACCGTACTAAAATGTCGTGTTAATCAGATATACAGCCTAAACTGAGTTCGCTATAGTAAGAAAGTGTTATAGGAAATTCCTAACTTAGATTCATCCTCCTCTTGGTAATTCTAAGTCTATTAAAATAAATTAAAGTAGAGGAGCCATATCAATGCAACCAACAGATCCGAATAAATTTACAGAAAAAACCTGGGAAGCGTTAGCGCGAACTCCCGATTTAGTTAAACAATCCCAACAGCAACAAATCGAAAGTGAACACTTAATGAAAGCGTTGCTGGAACAAGAAGGATTAACTCAAAATATCTTTGCTAAAGCCGGAATTCCTGCGGCTAAACTGCGGGAAAGAACCGATGGGTTTATTAATCGCCAACCGAAAATTACCGGAACGATTTCTAATGTTTATTTAGGTCGGAGTTTAGATACTTTATTAGATCGAGCCGATACTTATCGTCAAGAATATGGCGACGAGTTTATCTCGATTGAACATCTGCTGTTAGGCTATATTAAAGATGACCGTTTCGGAAAAGCGTTATTCCAAGAATTCCGACTCGATGAAACGAAATTAAAACAAATTATTACACAAGTGAGGGGAAATAATAAAGTGACGGATCAAACCCCAGAAAACAAATATGAAGCCTTAGAAAAATATGGCCGTGATTTAACCCAAGCCGCCCGTGAAGGTAAACTTGATCCAGTGATCGGACGAGATGATGAAATTCGGCGTACCATTCAAATTTTAAGCCGAAGAACGAAAAATAATCCCGTTTTAATTGGGGAACCAGGTGTAGGTAAAACGGCGATCGCAGAAGGACTCGCCCAACGCATTCTCGCCGGAGATGTGCCTCAATCTCTGCAAGATCGACGGTTAATTGCCTTAGATATGGGCGCCTTAATTGCAGGGGCAAAATTCCGAGGAGAATTTGAAGAACGCTTAAAAGCAGTTCTCAAAGAAGTCACCGATTCTAATGGTAATATTATCTTATTTATTGATGAAATTCATACCGTTGTTGGTGCGGGTGCAACCCAAGGCGCGATGGATGCGGGTAATTTATTAAAACCGATGTTAGCGCGGGGAGAATTGCGCTGTATTGGGGCGACAACCTTAGATGAATATCGCAAATATATTGAAAAAGATGCAGCTTTAGAACGGCGTTTTCAACAGGTGTTTGTGGATCAACCGACGGTTGAAGATACGATCTCGATTTTACGGGGATTAAAAGAACGCTATGAAGTGCATCATGGGGTGAAAATTTCCGATAGCGCGTTAGT
>JBMDYE010000394.1:0-33851 GCA_048595135.1 Planktothrix sp.
AAAATCTCTCTCGACAAGAACCCACCGTTGTCAGTGTGGATTTGAGTTAGATAGAGACTGGAACGCGGCTATCAACATCCTGAATTTAGCCTTGGGTACTACGGGTCACGTAGGAACCTGGATCTTAGATCCGAACGCTTCGGGAGATTCGACCTCTACTCAGGCTGGAGTCATCCTGTCTGAGCAAGTTGGGTCTGTGAACGAAGAATCCTCGTGTCTTTAGACCGAGGAGTGTCAAAATCGCACAGAAAAGCACGTTCTGAAACCGTTGTGTTCCCTTACTTCGACACAAGACCAGAGACAACGACAGATCCATCCTAAAATGAACTGTTGCTGGATTGAGAGGGAGAAAAGCTGCTCTACCTAAGTAATATTACTGTACTGAAGCACCTTAACCCTCAGAGAAAGCAAAAATTAGTAACTTTTAATACAAAAAATTCAATCCTTGGCTTAACGTTTACTCAATCCCCGTTAAACCCTTATCCAATCTGGATTCTGAGCCTTTTGTACTTCAGGAATTACTTAAGTAAATTTCCAGAGTTATCGGCTCATTTTTTTTCCATTATCCACTAAATCCCGTGATATTACTTAATCGGTATATCTGTATTAATACTAATAATTGAAATTATCATTGAGTGCTATCAATTTTTGTAAGTTACTTTAATTGTAAACTGCTACATTCATTATTCTGTATGCTTTTTTCGATTCTTTATAAAAACACTTCTTAATATAAAGCTTGTGTAAAGATTTCCTGGTTTTGCCTTATTGTTTCATTGACTTTAGTCTCAAGTTTGCTATTGTGTGATTAACAAGCGATTAATGAGTTTCTCAAAATTGTAAAGCTTGCAAGTTAAGCAAACGCCTAGTCAAGCAAGCATGATGATTCCCTAAACCTATCAGGACTAATTCAAATCAAAGGAGTTTCTATGGCTACCAAGCTGCTCAATATCTTAGCTTCTACCCTTGCTCTCACAGGTCTATTCGCTAGCTCTGCTCAAGCCTTTACCTTCACAACCAACTACACCAGCAGTTTGACGGGTTCTAACCAGTCGAAAGGAAACATTTTCCTGAACTCTGTAAAAATCGACTCAACTGGCAAAACCGTTTCTAATTTCGCTTTAGTCAATCAAGTTAATATTCTCCAAAATGATGTATGGACGGGTGGCAATACGGGTGCTGCTAGTGCGGATCGGGGCGACCGCGCCAATGGTGTCAGACTAGAAAATTTAGCCACAGGGAACAGTCCGATTGCTGCGGCTGCTTTAGGAAACCTAAACCTCAACAATATTATCGATGGCGAGGATACTGGGAACTACAGCATGAATCTTTTCTTCACTAAATCGGTTAACAAACTCTTCTTCTGGGAACGAGGCTCCAATAGCTTCCCGCGTCTCCAGGCTATCGATTCAAAGGGTAATCTCATTGGTCAACAGGTGACTTTGGGCGAAGGACTCTTCGGATGGAACAATGCTGGATTTTCGTTAGACACGATGGAAATTAGCGGGGCGCAAGCCGTAGGTTCTCGTGGAATCAGTTTAACTGACTTATTTGGTGCCAACACAAACGTATCATCAATTGCTGGGGTACGAGTCACCTCTATAGGTAAGTTGTCTAATGGCCCCGATTTCAAAGTTGTGGGAGCTTCTGTTCCTGAACCAGCAACGGTTCTGGGCTTAGGATTAGTGGGTGGTGCATTAATGATGTCTCGCCGCAAAAAAGCTTAATCATCTTTCACTGAATTAGTCAGATAGTAGAATCTAACAGAAACCTGGTTGAACCAAAAACCAGGTTTCTTGCATTAATCTCTTAAGGATCAGGATCAGTCGTTGATTTACATCGATTCTTGGAATTCTTGGAGCAACTTCATTAAATCTTGAATTCCAGAATTAGGGATTAAATTAACTAAAGAGATCGTTTGTTTCCCTCCTCCTAAACTGACATAAATTTTTTGCAGAATTTGTTGGACATCTGGTTCAGCCACTTCACCCCTATCTAATAGCGGATAAATTTGTTCTGCTAATTGGGTATGCAAATGAGCATCGGATAAGTACAGATGCCACTTCGCCACATCCATATAGATATTTTCACCAATTTCAGCCGCTAATTTTTCAATGGCTTGCCGATCTAAAACAGACATAATAACACTCCTAATTCAGGGGTTAGCAATCAGTTGGTCAGCTAGATGCTTACAGCATTTAACTGACACCGAATTTTTATTGATCAGAAGGAACCGTCGAATAATTGGCGATCGCAAAAATATAAATGGCATGAACCCCTAAAGCCAACAACCAAACCCCGGTAAACCCGGTTAACCAGGGCCAAGTTGCTGATTTGAGATTATGCACGAACCATAACCCCGAATTAATCGTTGCAAAAATCGCAACATGAAGGGCAAAATTCATCCGATCATCTAAACGGCGATAAGCGGGATCTTTGCGATCGGGTTGACGAGGCCAACGAGGAGGCATAATTTATTAATTCCCAAGCTAGTCATGTGATCTATTTTAAGATTACGCGCTCGGAAGCTTCTTCTGTCTCTCGGTTATAATCTCCCGATTTTCCCCCGGTTTTACTGACTAGGCGGATCAACTCAATTTGAATCGACTTTTCTAAGGCTTTGGCCATGTCATATAAGGTTAACGCGGCAACAGAAACCGCCGTTAACGCTTCCATTTCCACCCCAGTTTCCGCTTTGGTGATTACTGCCGCTTGAATTTGATATCCCGGTAATTCCGGATCAGGCGTAATTTGCACATCAATTTTACTTAACGGTAGGGGGTGACAGAGGGGTATTAACTGGGCTGTTTGTTTCGCCGCCATCATTCCGGCTAATTTCGCCGTTCCTAATACATCCCCTTTGGGGGCATTTCCCGCTTCAATTGCGGCAAAGGTGGTTTGGGACATTCGCACTTGTCCGGCGGCGGTCGCTTCTCTACGGGTTACCGCTTTCCCAGATACATCCACCATCCTCGCTTCCCCCGTTTCATCCAGGTGGGAAAGACGATTTTGAGAATCGGAAAAAAAAGTATTTGACATTTCAGAACAGTGTGTTAAGATTAGAAAGCGGTGAAGGATAGAGCGAATTTGAACAACGTTCAAACGCCACTATCTGGCAACGGTGAGGGCTTGTAGCTCAGTGGACTAGAGCACGTGGCTACGGACCACGGTGTCGGGGGTTCGAATCCCTCCTAGCCCGTTTCTTTTATCCTCCTTTCCTATAATTGTCTCAAGCTATAGACATCTTTCGCTTGACCAAAGGCAAATTTAATGGAGAGGGGGATATTTTTATTGGAAAACAGCACGAAACTGATTAAAGCCAGAAATGCCAGTACCCCATTGACTGCGAACATCTGGACAAAACCCCATTGTTCGGCAACGGAACCTAAAATTGGCCCCGCCGCCGCAATACCGAGATCAAATCCTGTTAAGCAGAGGGAAAAAAACCGTCCCCGTTCTTCGGGTTGGCAGCGATCGGTAATCAAGGTGATGATCATCGGAATCACAACTCCTGCCCCCATCCCTTCTAAAATTGCAGCGATTAGAATGAGGGTGGAATCGATGGGCATCGTTAAGGTTAACATGGCAAACCAGTAGCAAGCTAGTCCTCCGGTAATAAACAGACCTCGACCATAGAGATCGGAAGCCCGACCCGTGGGGATGCGAACCAGGAAACTGGAAATCGCGGCGGTCGTATAGAACAGTCCGGCATTAAAATTAATCGCCGATTCTTTGACAAATAACGGTAAAAATGTGACTAAGGTTCCAAAAATTAACCCCACCATCAACATCACAAAGGCAGGAACTCGCAGGGGAGGACTCCACAGCGTTCGTAAATAGCCTAACTTATGATTCGAGGCGGTTTGAGTCTGAATGGGTTGGGGGCGTTGCGGTTCCCAAACTTGGGAAATTGCTAACCATCCTAAACAGGCAAAGGTTGAACTGGACAAAAAAATCGCGTTGTAACCGAAGGCGGGTTCCATATAACCCCCCAAGGCGGGGCCCAGGGCCATTCCAATCGGCGCAACTAAACTCATATAACCAATCACTTCCCCCCGTCGATTGATGGGGGCAATATCCGCGACTAAAGCACTATACCCAATGGTAAAAGCAGCCACACTGATACCGTGAAAAGCTCGGATTCCGAACATTGCTGGAATAGACTCGGTAAAAACATAGCCTAAAGGAGCGATCGCAGCGACCAAGGTACCGATGATTAAAACCAGTCTCCGGCTTTTGTTATCCGCTAAGAAGCCAAACCAAAAGCGGGACGGTAGCAGTCCGATGGCAAATGCACCGATCACCCATCCTATTTGTTGTCGAGTTCCACCCAGGGATTGAATATACAGAGGGAGAATCGGTAATAAAGCCGTTATACTCGTCCAGAAACATAAACCAGCGATAAATAACAGCAGTAGATTGCGACGACATTGGGGTTCAAAGGTTGGAAAAGCGCTCAAATTCTCAACGTCCTAGTGATGGGTAACAGAAATTTAACTCAAGCGAGGGTTCGCCGGATGTCCCGAACTCGTCCTTGACGATTTCTCTTTCTATTTTGTTACAATCCGTTAACTTTTGCCACTGGCTCTGGATTGGATTGCAATTTGTTTCCCTGACTCCTGGGTTACGAGACAAATAATAAATCTGTTCTATTATTCAGTTAATAAATTAACTAAAATCAATCATTACTCTATCTAGGGATAGAATTTTTTCTCAAAGATTAGTGAGCTATTTCTGAGGATAGACGTTGTTCCCGGATCAACTCGCCACAATCTAGATTGTGGGAATCTTCAACAGGAAAAAATCATGTTACTCAAGGATAAAGTTGCAGTGATAACAGGCGCGGGTTCAGGAATTGGTCGGGCAACGGCATTATTATTAGCGAAAGAAGGCGCGAAAGTGGCAACCCTTGATCGGACTTTTGAGAAAAGCCAGAAAACGGTTGATCAAATTCAACAAGCTGGGGGAGAAGGGATGGTAACTATTGCCGATATTTCTCAACCCGAACAAGTCCAACAATCAATGGATAAAATTGCTCAAAACTGGGGAACCATTGATTTTGTTTTTGCGAATGCGGGTATTAATGGGGTTTGGGCTCCTTTAGAAGAACTATCACCTGATGAATGGAAAAAAACAATTTCGATTAATTTAGACGGAACGTTTTATACTTTAAAATATGCTGTTCCTTATTTAAAGAAACAAGGAGGCAGTGTGGTGATTACGGCTTCTGTGAATGGAACTCGAATGTTTAGCAATACAGGCGCAACGGCCTATGCGTCTTCTAAAGCGGCTCAAGTGGCTTTTACTAAAATGACGGCTTTAGAATTAGCGAAACATAAAATTCGAGTGAATGTGATTTGTCCAGGGGCAATTACGAGTGAAATTGACGAGAATACTAAGCGAGAAGATTTAGAAGAAATTAAAGAACCTGTCGAATTTCCCCAAGGGGAGATTCCCTTAACGGATGGAAAACCCGGCAGTTCTGAACAAGTGGCACAACTGGTGTTATTTTTAGTTTCAGATGCTTCTAGTCATATTACCGGAACGGAAGTTTGGATTGATGGCGCACAATCTTTATTACAAGGATAAAAAGCAAAAATTGAATCTATTTGACTGAATTGCAAACCGTTTATGAGTATAATTATAAACTGATTCTATCTTAATCAGGTTTATGTGGGAAGACCAATTTTCAGGACAACATCAAGGGGCGGATTCTCAAAATGTGGCTGATCTCTTTGATGCTCTAATTAAACAGTCCTTAGCGGTGGTTCATTCAAGCTTAAATCAACCAGATATTTCTACACAAGAAAAGCTGAATTTAGCTTTAAAGGTATTAGAAATAGTCATGTCTTCTGCCTCCCTAGATTCTACTGAATTGAGAGATAAAATAACCGATAAAATTTTATCAACCTGGGAAAATTTCAACTCAAATTTTTCTGAAAAAGCCACAGATTTATCAATATCTGAACCTATTAAATTAATTCCTAATTTTGTTCAAATTGATCATTTTTTTCCTGAAGAAGATTACAATCAACTCCTTAATATTGCTTTAAAAAATCAAAACAATTTTATTGGGTCTGATGTTGTTAATGAGGCTGAAAATTATCGAAAATCTTATGTTTTACTTCCCAGATATTTTCCTGAATTACAAGAATTATTAACCAGTAAAATTTTAACCCTTAGACCTTCTGTTTTAGAAAAACTCAATATCCCAATGTTTTTAGTTTCCAATTTAGAAATGCAAATCACGGCTCATTTAGATGGCGGATTTTATAAAATTCATCAAGATGTCGATCAAGGAAAAATTGCCAACCGGACTCTTAGCTATGTTTACTATTTTTATCGAGAACCCAAACCTTTCTATGGAGGAGAATTAAGATTATATCCGACAACGCTGCAAGGAAATCAAGTATTAATTCAAGATCAATTTATCCAAGTAGAACCTCGAAATAATAGTATTGTGTTTTTTGATAGTCGTTTAAAACACGAAGTTCTACCTGTTTATTGTCCTTCCCAACAATTTGAAGATAGCCGCTTTACCCTTAACGGTTGGATTCATCGATGAAGAATTAGGGAACAGGGAATAGGGAAGAGAGAAGAAGCACGCTCTGACGGGTTCGGTGGTGACTGATGACTGATGACTGATAACTGATGACTGATGAGTGATGACTGGTGACTGATTAAAATTTCCCATAAATCTAGGGAATCTGGGATGATGGAGAAAAGATTGTATGTCTAGTTCTATACAGGAACCATTTAAGAGGGGAGTCCTATGGAGGTTGATGAACTACTCAAACGCTATGCAGATGGCGAACGGCTATTTCGGGCTGTTAACCTAATTGGAGTAGATTTAAGTGGGGTGGATCTCAGTGAAGCGATTATTGCTAGAGCCAATTTGCAAGATACTCGCTTAGTCGGAGCCAATTTAACAGGGGTTAATTTTCGAGAAACCAAGCTGATCAATACGGATTTAAGCGATGCAAACCTTAGTGATGCTAACTTAATCGGCAGCTATTTAAGTGATGCCAAATTGAATCGGGTGAATTTAACCGGGGCGAGTTTACGGGGGTCTTCGTCGAAAAATGTGTCCTTAACGCAAGCCAACCTTACAGACGCCAACTTGACGGAAGCGAATTTTAGTCAAGCTAATTTGGTCGGAGCCAATTTAACCCACGCCACCTTAGTCCGAACTAATTTAATGAAAGCTGACCTAACAGGAGCGATTTTAGAGGGAGCGAACCTCACCAATGTCATTATGCGTGAAACGACATTGGAAGGTGCCAATTTAACCAATAGTATCTTGAGTGGGGGAATGTTAATTGGGGCAAATTTCCATGAAGCTGATTTAACGCGAGTCACGATGATTGGCGCTGACTTAAGCGAAGCCAATTTGAGTGAAGCGAATCTTCGAGGTGCGAATGTTTGTTGGACAACCTTACGAGGAGCTAACATGAGCCGAGCCAGACTGTACCGGACTAAATTGGCTTGGTCAAATTTAAGTGGTGTTAATCTGATGGAAGCAATTATGATTGATACTAAATTAGATCGAGCGAATTTGAGAGATGCAGATATGAGAGGTGCTATTTTACCAAACAAATAAGGAAGCAATTCTGTGCCTATCGTGCAGCCGATTATTGATGCTGAAGAACTCCACCGTCGTTATCTGGCTGGAGAGCGAGACTTCAGAAATGTTAACTTGATTGGCGTTCACCTCTGTCAGATGGATTTGGCAGGAATCAATCTAGCGGGAGCATCCTTAGCTAGGGCTAACTTAACACGCACTTTGCTCAATGATGCCAACTTAACGGATGCGTTTCTGTATGGAAGCAATCTCAGCTTTGTTAAGTTGGGAAAAGCACAACTCAAGAATGCTGATTTAACTAAAGCAAACCTTGAAGGTGCGTTTTTGGTGAAATCAGAAATGGCAGGGGTGAAACTGAGTGGAGCCATTTTACAGGGTGTGAATTTACGGGCTGCAAACTTGTATGGTGTTAATCTTTGTGGTGCTAATTTAAGCGGTGTGAATTTACGGGCTGCAAACTTAACAAAAGCCAATTTAAACTGGGCAAATTTGAGCTATGCTAGGCTCACTGAAGCGATTTTAGATCAAGCTCAACTCACTGGAGTGAATTTGAGTTACGCTCACTTATTTAATGTTAATCTTCAAGGTTGTGATTTAAGTGGCGTTAATTTCACTAAAGCTTTAATGAAAAAAGTGAATTTGCAAAAAGCAGACTTAACCGCAGCTAATCTAAGTGAAGCAGTATTAAGCCAAGCTAATTTAGAAAATACGACGTTACAAAATGCCAACTTAACCCAAGCTAATCTTTGGGCAGCTTTACTCGATCATGCGGTATTAACAAAGGCTGATTTATCTAATTCTATTTTAACACGAGCGAATTTAAATGGAGCCAACTTAAATTTAGCCGCCTTAAGAAATGCAAATTTACAAGGTGCTAATTTAAAAAATAGTTATCTATGGAAAGCAGATTTAACGAATGCTAACCTAGAGGGTGCTAATTTGTGTGGAGCTAGCCTCAGAGGTGCAAACTTAGAAGGAGTTAACTTGCATAATGCCAATTTAACAGGCGCAACCCTCCCCGATGGCACCGTCTTTACAGTCGCCAGTCACCAGTCACCAGTCACCAGTTAAAAGAAAGCGGGGGGAGCAGAGGGAGCAGAGGGAGCAGAGGGAGCAATTTATTACCCATTGCGAGAGTGCCCATTGACCATTGCCTATTCCTTAATTCTTAATTCTTAATTCTTAATTCTTAATTCTTAATTCTTAATTCTTAATTTTTGGCTTAAATTTTTATATTTTATCATTTTATTGTAAATAAAACAATTCTTTCTTTTAATGGCAAATCGAGGCAAGCTAGAAATAGAAGTTCTTTTTGAGGCATGAAGCCATGATGCTGAAAGCTAGAGATATTATGACCACTGAAGTTGTTACCATTCGGGGGTCAGCCACTGTTGCAGAAGCCGTTAAACAAATGAATGACTTGTGTTTACGAGCCTTAATTGTGGAACGACGTCATGAACAAGATGCCTATGGGATTGTAACCGAAACTGATATTGTTTACAAAGTCACAGCCTACGGTAAAGACCCTAAAAAAGTCCGGGTTTATGAAATTATGACCAAACCCTGCATTACCATCAATCCTGATTTAGGGGTAGAATACGTGGCGCGGCTATTTGCTCAAACGGGAATTCGTCGCGCTCCTGTGATTCAAGAGGAACTGTTAGGAATTATTTCCATAACGGATATCCTCAGTAAAGGGGACTTTGTAGAAAATCCTAAAAGTGTTCTTTTAGAAGATCGAATTCAACAAGCCATTGAGGAAGCCAGAGCCATTTGTTCTGAAAAAGGTGCCACTTCCCGAGAATGTGCGGCAGCCTGGGATATTGTTGAAGAATTACAAGCAGAAGCCGCTCACCAAAAAGCAGAACGTCTTGAAAAAACAGCTTTTGAAGTTTACTGTGATGAAAACCCTGATGCCGCAGAAGCTCGTCTGTACGAAAGTTAACCCGTAACTCAACCCAGTCATCAGTCACCAGTCATCAGTCACCAGTTAGAAGAGAGCGCAGGAGTGGGGGTGGATGTGGCGAATAAATTTATTACTGCTTTATTCCCTATTCCCTATTCCCTATTCCCTATTCCCTATTCCCTAAATCCTAAATCTTCAGGACGATCAATATCCGTTAATTCGGGGAGTTGAGCAACGCAAAGGTTAAGTTGATGACAGATTGATAAGGTTTCTTGGAAAACCGTTGAGGTTCCCCAGTTTATCCCTTTGAATAATTCAGGTATCCAATTATTTAAACCAATTAAATAATATCCCCCATCAGTAGCAGGGCCTAACACTAGGTCATGGGTTTGGAGATAATCAAAGGCTTGGGCTAAGATTTCAACGGTTAAACTCGGACAATCTGTTCCAATGGTAATAATATGTTTTGCTCCTTGATTCAGAGACTTTTTAAAAGCTTGTCCCATGCGATCGCCTAAATCCCCTGAACTTTGCAGTTGATAAATTAAATCAAACCCTAACCATTGCTGCATTAATTCTAAATTCCCCCCTGTAAATTGCACTTCAATTGAGCAGGAATTTATTTGTTTTAACTGTTTTGCGGTTAGTACCGTTTGTTCTGCCATTTGACGATGCAAACTCGCGGCAGCTTCCGCACCTAAAACTGAAATTAATCGCGTTTTCGTCTTCCCCGCTTCAGGATAGCGAGTCAATATTATTAAATGGTTCATGATGGAGACAAGGATAGCAGGGGGAGTGGAGGGAGCGGGGGAGGCGGAGGAAGCGGGGGAGGCGGAGGAAGAAATTTATTATTGCTTTAATACCTATTCCCTATTCCCTATTCCCTATTCCCTATTCCCTAATTCTTAATTCTTAATTCTTAATTCTGATCCTTCGTTCCACTCAGGACGCTACGCGATTCTTAATTCTTAATTCTTAATTCTTAATTCTTAATTCTTAATTCTTCTTTTTGCTCATTTCTAACATACGTTGGATTGGTTTAAGGGCAGCTATTCTAGTTTCTTCAGGAAGGATAATTTCCGGGGATTTATTTTTCATCGCTAAATACAGTTTTTCTAAGGTATTTAACCTCATGTGGGGACATTCATTACAAGCGCAATTATTCATCGGAGGAGCCGGAATAAAGGATTTTCCTGTGGCTTCTTTCTCCATTTGGTGAATAATTCCTGGTTCCGTTGCGACGATAAAACTTAAACTAGAACTTTTTTTAGCATAGTTTAATAAAGCTGTGGTTGAACCAATATAATCCGCATGACGTAAAACAGGGGGTTCACATTCGGGATGAGCAATAATTTCGGCTTCAGGATGTTCAATTTTTAACTGAACAATCTTTTTCTCAGAAAAAGTTTCATGAACAATACAAGCACCTTCCCAAAGCACCATATCCCGTCCGGTTTCCTGCATTACATATCGTCCTAAATTGCGATCGGGTGCAAAAATAATCGGTTGATCTTCAGGAATTTGCCGAACAATATCCACCGCATTAGAACTGGTGCAAATAATATCACTCATTGCCTTAATTTCGGCAGTACAGTTAATATAAGACACCACAATATGATCAGGATATTGAGCTTTAAATTTAGCAAAAGCATCGGGTGGGCAACTATCCGCTAAGGAACAGCCGGCATTTAAGTCTGGTAATAAAACTAATTTATTCGGATTTAAAATTTTAGCGGTTTCTGCCATGAAGTGAACCCCTGCAAAGACAATCACTTCCGCATCCGTATTGGCAGCTTGACGAGATAATCCTAAAGAATCTCCAATATAATCCGCAATATCCTGAATATCGGGATCTTGATAATAGTGCGCTAAGATCACCGCATTGAGTTCTCGCTTTAAGGTTTGAATCGCTGCAAATAAATCGTCTGGTAAATCGTTACGGGTTGAACTATTTTGTCGAGACAGTGTTGATGTGAACACAGTGAGAACCTTCTGAAACTGCCAATTATTTTGTGTGATGTTTCTAATTATAGTTGATTTCACCAAAAATACCAGTGGTTCAGTCACCAGTCACCAGTCACCAGTCACCAGTCACCAGTCATCAGTCATCAGTTTTTAATTCTTCTGTCTTCTTCTTCTTTCCCTCTTACTGCTGACTTTTGGCTCTTGACTTGCTTCTTTCCACTGGTGACTGATGACTGATGACTGATAACTGGTGACTGTCTGGCCTATCCTAGAAGAAAGGACTGTCTAGGATGATGAGCGCATGGTTGTTAGTGAAACCAAATTTATCAAAATTGCGGTGGTTGGGGATATTCATGATCAGTGGGAAGACGATGACGCCTTAGCATTGCAATATTTAGGCGTTGATTTAGTTCTATTTGTTGGCGATTTTGGGAACGAGGTGGTGGAATTGGTGAGAAAAATCGCTTCTTTAGAAATCCCGAAAGCGGCGATATTGGGAAACCATGATGCTTGGTATACCGCTACCCACTGGGGACGCAGCAAATGTCCTTATGATCATGAAAAAGAAGATTGGGTACAACAACAACTTGATTTATTAGGGGAAGATCATGTCGGTTACGGGAAACGAGATTTCCCCGAATATCAATTAACGGTGGTGGGGGGACGTCCCTTTAGTTGGGGTGGCCCCGAATGGCTGTATAACGAGTTTTATGAAGCAAGATTAGGGGTGAATGGGTTTGAAGCGTCTACCCAAAGGATCTTTGATGCGGCTTCGTCGGCGGCGTTTAATACGATTATTTTTCTCGGACATAATGGCCCCACTGGATTAGGAAAAAACCCAGAAGATCCCTGTGGGAAGGACTGGAACCCGTTAGGGGGAGATTTTGGTGATCCAGATTTTGAAAGAGCGATCGCACAAACCCGAACATTGGGTAAAACGATCCCCCTGGTTACTTTTGGTCATATGCACCACAGTTTACGCCATACGAAAACTCGCCTCCGTAAACGCTTAGAGGTGAATTCAGAGAAAACTGTGTATTTGAATGCGGCTTGTGTTAACCGCATTCGAGATAGACATGGGAAAAAACAACGGAATTTTTCAATTGTGACCTTAGAACAGGGGCAAGTGTCGGACGTTTCGTTAATTTGGGTCGATCAAGATTTCCAAGTCGTTGAGTCAGAATTGTTATATTGTCAAAATCAAGCGGTTGTAAAATCTGTATCTATGCTATAGTGATCAATTAGCTTAGAATTTAATAGCCTGGAGAGGTGGCAGAGTGGTCGAATGCGCTCGACTTGAAATCGAGTGAGCCGAAAGGTTCCGTGGGTTCAAATCCCACCCTCTCCGTTGTTTCAGCCCCTACCTTTAAAGTTTGGCAGCGAAAGACTTTTTAGCTCGAAAATTAATACGATGTTATGAACTCATTGAAGCCAGTTCTATTGAGACTTGTTAGACAGGCGGAGGATTCCTGGACTTTGATTGTGTTCTAAACTAGAGAGGAAATGTTCTCGCTCTTCGTGGAGAAGTACAAGGAGATCACAAATGGATGGTAACTGTCTTTGTGGTGCAATCACTGTCCGAACCCCAGACCAAAAGAGCATCGATGCCTGCCATTGCGGGATGTGTCGCCGATGGGGAGGCGGGCCAGCATTAGGGATAGCTTGTGGCTCGGATGTGCAGATTGACGGTATGGACAAACTCAAAGTGTATCAGTCCTCAGAATGGGCGCAAAGAGCTTTTTGTGGTGAATGTGGCACACATATTTTCTACAGGTTGTTGCCGACTAATGACTATTTTGTTCCCGCAGGTTTGTTTCAGAATGAAATTGGGTTTGAGTTCAAAGAGCAAATCTTTATCGACCGAAAACCAAATTATTATGAATTTGCAAATCAAACCTTGAATCTGACAGAAGCAGAAGTATTGGCAAAATTTGCACTAAATGAGGAAAGTTAAACCACAGCCTATCACAAGGCCCCCAAACTTCAACTGGATTAATCTAAAATGATTACCCCTGTTGCCGTCTTGCATCTAACCATTGTTGTAAAATCAAGGCGGCGGCTTTGCGATCAACTAAACTTTTATTGCGAGACGGAGAAATATTTTGAGCAATCATCATTTGTTCGGCTTGATGGGAAGTCAATCTTTCATCCATATATTCCAACGGCAAATTTAACGCCGTTGACAGTCGTTTTGCATAGTTTTGAACTTGCTTGGCTTGAAACCCCAAGGAACCATCCATATTATAAGGCAAGCCCACCACCAACACTTGGACTTGGCGTTGCTGTACCAGGTCTTGAAATTGTTCAATATCTCTGGCAAAGGAACTTCGCAGGATGGTGGTTAACCCAGTCGCAATTAAACCCGTCCCATCACATCCTGCAACTCCAATGCGTTTCCGACCAATATCTAACCCCAAGGCAGAAATAAACTGGGATTTTCGCTTTTCTTCCATTATTCCCCAAGTTTCTCTGTTGGGATATCAACGGATTTAGGAGTCGTTTTAGACTCTAAATCTGTATTGTCCGGTATCCCCTCAGTCGGAGAGGGTTGATTTGAAGCGGGATGACCTTGTAAGGTGAACCCTAACCAAGACATCCGCGTCGGAACGGGTTTATTATGGGCAGGTTGCAGACTCTGCAACACATCCGATAACTGTAGCCCTTCCAAAGAAGATTTCGACTCCCGGAGTTTATGCCAAACGGAACGGGACATTAACAGGGTATGTTCCACCCGTTCAGCGCCAATTTTTTCTAAATACGCTTCCCGTTCCGGTTGATAGTCCGCAGAAGCCAATCTCAAACATTGGGGCGGAAACGCTTCCACCAAATGCGCCATTTGAGATAACAATTCAGGATACAGCCAAGTATAAGCGGGATGAACGGTTAACTCAGCAACATGGTGCTGATGGGCATTTCGAGATAACTGCACTTGAAAATAACCAATCGCGGCTTTGCGTTGGGGTTCAAACACATAACCACTGACTTCCTCAATATGGCTTAACCATTGTTTACAGCCATTCATCACCGCTTTAACCACACTGGTCTTAAAATCTAAAATGTGGCGGTCAAATACTTGCCGTAATAATGGAGGCATCGACACTGTATCGAGTTGATACAATAGTTGAGCATCGGCATTGCTGACGGGTAAAAGGTTCGGTAAATCCGGTTGAGACAGTGCTAAATTTTTTAGTAGTTCCGGTTCTACCTTCCAATAGGTCATCTGCGCCAGGGGTTGAAATCCATTTTGGCGATATAACGCTAACTGGTCGTTATTATTCACATTCACTTCTAAAACCCAAGTTCGCGCTTCCCAAATGGTTTCAAAACAATAGCGCAACAGTTGGGAACCAACGGCGGTTTTATCGCATAATTCTTTAACTAAAACTTGTTCGACTCGCCAGGTACTCCGACTGCTATTGAAGGGAGCGACTTTAATCATTCCCAACACTTGCCCATCCTGTTCAGCAACGTAGGCATTATAAAGATGCTGACAAGGGTTCGGGAACCAGCTTAAAAACTTCAGAATCCCATACCAGCGGCGCAGTTGGTCTAACTCCCGCCTCGAAACGGGAGACAAACCCGTCCGGTTCAAGTCGTGAATTTCTACCGCTTCAGTATAAAGCTGCCCCATTGCGTCTAGGTCACGGTATTGAAACGGGCGAACATTAATTTGATTTGGGTTAGGGGACAGAAATAAACTCATGTTAAAAATCACAGGTAAAGGTTCAGATTCGTTGCATCTTCCCACTACCACTCACAGACCTGCATTACTGACAGTGACGCAGGGTGTGTTCAACCCGTTATTAATTGACCTTGGATAAAGGATGAATGAGAACCAGGGGGGTCTGCTCATCAGCATTTCCGGCTGGATTGCTCCTTAAGGCTTGCTCGATTAAAGCAGTGGAAAGACCTGGGGTTGCTGCTAATATTTTAACGGCTTTTAAATCATTGACGTCTACAATTGCCGCCGCTAATCCGGTTTCTTTTTGGATTCTTTCGACCACAGCTTGGGAATTTTCTGGCCCTAGAACAATAAATTGATCATACGGTGGCAAGGTTCCGGTCACATCATCAATCAGTCGGGCTTGTTCTCCAGCTAATTGATAAAATACACCGGGTTTCCCTAACACTTTAGCAATGGTTCCCACCACAATCGCAAATAACACCCGTCCTGGCCCAACAACATCCACTAAGGTTTGCATTCCGCAGGCGGTGGCTAAACTGGAAGTGGGCATAAAGAAATAACAAACCCGTTTCGCCACCCATCCCGGTTTAACTTGGGTAGGATGGTGAAAACGTCCTTGCATCAAAGCAACGGGCGTTTCTCCAATGGTCACAATATCTCCCGGTTGAGCATGGGGGAGAACATACCGTTTCACCACTTCAACGGGATCATCAATATGGGTTAATAAGTGAGTACGAATCGGAAAGATTTCGGCAACATTCTCGACCGTTCGTTTATTCGGAGTCAGATTTGAATTGGGATATTGTAGCGGAAGTACCAAATGACGAACTTTGGGAATCCGTCCTTCAGGGCCGTAGGTGACATAATGAACTTGTATCCAAACCGATTGTAACGCGCTCAGGTCTTGCCCTTCAATTTCGACTACAACTTTAATCTTTGTGGTTTTCTTGACTTTAACAATATATCCAAACCAATAGTTATCGGCTCTAGGAGGTGCATCGACGTGGGCCGGAATTACTTTAACTTGATGTTTAATGTTGTCTAAACTCGCTTTAGATAAAAGTGTCGCTTGGGCGGTCACTTCTGGCAACATAATCTCTAGGTTCTGGGTGAGGTTGCGAAACTCCAGTTCCCCCCGTAATACATAATGGGTGGGGTCGGCTAAGTCGAGGTTCCAGTCCCCCATCGTTAGCTCTAATTTATTCCCTGGGCGCAGGCGATATTGGAGTTCCAGCGCCAATGTCCCTAAACCCAGTAAAACCAATGCGGCTGTTGTAATCAGGCTTAACCCTGCTGCCATTACCCTAGTTCTCCCCTGCTAAACGCAACCACCATTCAAAATTTGCCCTCTCATCCTATCAGGTCTTGGACACACCCGAAACCTGAAACCAATTTACCTTTAACCCGATCTTTTACCGTTTTCGTCTCAAATCAGTATATCCTTATTTAAAGATTTGTAAACTTTTGAGAACGCTTGCGGCGTCTTCATACTTTTTAAGGAGTCCCATGAAGCAACTTGTGATTGCAGAGCGAATTTGCCTCACGGCTCATGTTGTGTCAACGTTGTTTGGACTAGCAGGGTTATTATTGGTTTTGCCCAACCCAGAACTGGTCGCTAATTTACCCCCCATCGGCATGAATATCTTTACCTGGAGCATGGCCGGGGGCGGTGTGAGTTATATTCTGTTTGGTGCTGTGACCCTTGCCCTCTATGCTTATCGCACTTTGGGACTGGGGACAATGTTAGCGTTTATGATCCCATCTGTACTTTTATCACTATCAAGTGAACTATTGGGAACCAGCACCGGATTTCCCTTTGGTCATTATCAATATTTGAGTGGTTTAGGTTATAAAATTGCAGGGCTTGTTCCCTTCACCATTCCGTTATCTTGGTTTTATATGGGCATCACTTGTTATTTGTTAGCCCGTACAGGTTTAAAGTTAACAATGGGTTCCAGTTGGCTCCGTCAACTGGGAGCATTAGCATTAGGATCAGTATTATTAACCGCTTGGGATTTAGTGTTAGATCCCGCTATGAGCCAAGCTCCGTTTCCGTTCTGGCAATTTCAAGAAGTCGGTGAATTTTTTGGAATGCCTTACCGCAATTTAGTTGGTTGGATGGGGACTGGGTTTGTGTTTATGAGTGTCGGTGCCTTTTTATGGCGGAGAACTCCGATTGTTTTATCTCGTTCTCAATTAACTGTCCCGTTAATTGTTTATTTAACCAATTTCTTATTTGGTGCAGCAATTACGGTGGTTGAATTAGATGCCCGTTTCCTATTCCCCACTGCCTTAAGTGTGTTATTTGGGGTGATTCCCGCTATTGTATTCTGGTGGAATGCAAAACCCTCCTTAGATACAATGGAAAGTTTATTACCCAAAGACACTGTAACCGCTTCTCCCATTGAAGCTGCTGCCAAGTAGGATGGGCTCTGCCCATCTTTACACTATTTTGAATGGTTAAATTGTAGCTATGCCCATCTTTTCCCATCTTTATTAACTGCTCATCCAATTTCAATCAAAAATGAGGAATAAGATGATGGGCATAGCCCATCCTACAAATGAGATGATTTTTAATCAAAAATAGCGAATAAGATGATGGGTAAAACCCATCCTACAAAAGAGATAATTTTTAATCAAAAATAGCGAATAAGATGATGGGTAAAACCCATCGTAAAATAGAGTTTATTAAGGGTTATTTTTAATGTTGAATTTACCAGAAATTCAGGTCTGGGTTAAGTTAATTAGTATCGTCATATTACTATTACAAGTTCCAGCCAGCTTGATTTTATTTTCTCGATTATTTAAAGGGATGATTCGGGTTCCGCCGTTACAGCCAGAGTCTCCAACAGGGGAACTGTTAGGAACCGTTAGTATTGTGGTTCCCACTTTAAACGAAGCTGAACGGGTAACGCCTTGTTTAGAAGGGTTAACCAAACAAAGTTATGAAGTTCGAGAAATCTTAATTGTTGATAGTCATTCCCAGGATGGAACTCAAGAGATTGTTAAAAAATTTGGGGAATCTGATCCGCGATTTAGATTAATTTTAGATGAGGCGTTACCGGAAGATTGGGTGGGTCGTCCTTGGGCGTTGCATACGGGATTTTTAACAAGTTCTGAAAAAAGTGAATGGATTTTAGGCATTGATGCGGATACCCAACCACAACCGGGTTTAGTGGCGAGTGTGGTGAAAACGGCGATCGCCAATAATTATGATTTATTATCCCTGTCTTGTAAATTCGTCCTCAAATATCCAGGGGAATTATTATTACAACCTGCGTTATTAATGACGTTAGTGTATCGGTTTGGATCACCGGATTTATCCCCCAAACCCCCCGAACAAATCATGGCGAATGGTCAATGTTTTTTATGTCGCCGTTCTGTCTTGAAAAAAGTGGGCGGATATAGCAGTGCTAAAAATTCTTTTTGTGATGATGTGACGTTAGCAAGAAATATTGCTAAACAAGGGTTTAAAGTGGGGTTTTTAGATGGAGCAAATGTTTTAAAAGTTAGAATGTATGATGGGTTTCAAGATACTTGGGAGGGATGGGGGCGATCGCTTGATCTTAAAGATGCTTGTTCTAAAACCCAACTTTGGGGCGATTTATTAATTTTATTGGCAGTTCAAGCCTTACCGTTACCGTTGTTACTGATTTATGGGTTATTTTACCCTTCTCTTTCAACCGTTGGTTTACCTGTATCAATTTTATTAGGATTAAACGGATTTTTATTATTTTTCCGCTTAATTTTAACCGCTGCCATTTCCCTTTCCTATGATTTAAGTCAAGCTCAAAATCCTTGGGTCTTTTGGTTCTCTCCTCTGGCTGATCCCTTGGCTGTTTTCCGGTTATTTTTATCCGCCACCCAAACAGAAATTCAATGGCGCGGAAGAAGCTATGGGAAGAATGAGTAATCAGTAATCAGTAATCAGTAATCAGTAATCAGTAAAGAGTTAATTAAGCCTTAATCCTTCTAACTGATGAGTGGTGATGTGTCCGACTGTTATTATGTGTTATCCTGCTAGATCGAAGAACGTCGTTAGGACAGATTAATAGTCACGCCTGGTTTCAGTTAAGAGTCAGGACACTTAAGGCTTGTTAACTGTTGCCTCTTTACTGATTACTGATTACTGATTACTGATTACTGATTCTATGTTTGGCTTTCTTCAAGATATTCCGATTGTTTATTTAGGACTTCTTGGAAGTTTAATTGCGGGTTTAGGAACAGGAGTTGGAGCTTTACCCGTTTTATTTTTTAAGACAATTAATAAACGAATTCAAGGGATTTTCTTAGGGTTTGGGGCGGGGGTGATGTTAGCCGCAACGTCTTTTTCGCTGATTATTCCAGGAATTGAAGCGGCAACCTCCCAAACGGGAAATCGAACGTTTGCAGCAATAATCATCGTATTCGGAACTTTATTAGGGGGAGGATTTTTATGGTTTAGCCATCAAAATTTCCCCCATGAACATTTTGAAAAAGGGGCAGAAGGCAATATTCAAAATATTAAACGAGTTTGGTTATTTGTAATTGCGATCGCCATTCATAATTTCCCAGAAGGGTTAGCGGTTGGCGTTGGATTTGGGGGCGATAATATTGCGAATGGTTTAGCCTTAACGTTAGGAATCGGCTTACAAAATATGCCAGAAGGATTTGTGGTGGCGATCGCTCTTTTAACGGAAAAATACTCTAAATGGTCAGCCTTTGGCATTGCCTTAGTCACCGGATTAGTCGAACCCATTGGTGGATTAATTGGGGCGGGGGTTGTTTCCATTACTCAAGTGATTTTACCCCTTGCTCTCGCCTTTGCTGCGGGGGCGATGTTATTTGTGATTAGTGATGAAATTATCCCCGAATCCCATAGTTTAGGACGAGAAAATGAAGCTACATTAGGGGTAATGGTGGGGTTTGTGGTGATGATGTTTTTGGATGTTACCTTGGGCTAAAGAATAAAATCAGATTCAGGATTTTCGGGCGAGGAGACCTCGCCCGGAAAACGTCAAGCTAACCTGACATTTTTTCAACAATTGTACCCACTTACTTAAATCAAAGGATAAACAGAGAAAATTTTATGGATAGAAACACTCTACCCATCTAACCGTTCTAATTGCCAAAGAATTTGATTCCCTTCCCGCCGCACTCTGGAAACTTCCCAGTTACGCCACGCCCAGTTATCTCCTCGGCTGGTGACAGCACTGGCATTAATGTCCATGAGATCAGCGAGTTCTGAACTACTGATTAAGTAGCCTTTGGTAGCAATTTCATCAGCAATATGCAAGGTTTCGATTAAATTGCGAAGTTGGTTAACCCTTACCTCGCGCGGCAAGCTTTCTGTTAATGAATCATTAATTGGGTCAGTCATGGCAAAATCTGAGACAGCAGATTAGAGTCTATCACACTGGAATTGTATCTTTTTATTAATGATGGGGTCGATAAGCTAAGTGGGACAAGGGGACAAGGGGAAGGGGGGACAAGGGGAAGGGGGAGCGGAGGGAGCGGAGGGAGCAGGGGGAGATAATTCTTCTATTGCAAGAGTGCCTATTGCAAAAGTGCCTAATTATCCTAACGCTTCCAATTCAATTAATCCTTTCGGAGGGGTAATTTCCAGACGTTTTTGCTCTAAATCAACTATGGGGACAATCTCTTTGACAAAGGGAATTAAAATTGTTTTGGGTTGGGTTGATTTTCGTTGCTTTTTAGATTTAGCCGTTTTCACTTCCGAGATAGGTTCAGGTAACTCAGGTTGAGCAGGTAACAGAGCGGCATTTAACTCGACTTCTAACAAATCATTTCCTGCCGCAATCACATTGACGACTTTACCAATCAAGGTTCCCGTGGTTTGGTCAATCACTTCTGAACCCATTAAATCTAAAACATAAAATTCATCGTCTTCTAAATGGGGTCGATCTTGCTCCGTTACTAACAGTTGAGAACCTTGCAACGCCTCCGCTTGATCTCGATTTTCGACCCCCGCTAATTCCACCACATAGATGCCTTTACTGGGCATTAAATAGCCGCCTAAAAATTCCACAGGTTGGGGTTCGGTTTGTCCTGGTTGTCGTAACCATCGCATCCCCGCTTCCAGAAACCGTTCAGGAAAGTCAGAATTGGGATAAACCCTCACCTCACCCCGCAACCCGTGTGCGGCAACAATCGTTCCGATCTCGATCCACTCAGACATGATACTATTTCTTCAATTCTTACCGGACTTGAATCTTTTGATCCCAAGGATCAGGCGTTTGAATTTCTTCTATCCTCTAGAGATGTTATGAAAATCAAAAACAAATTTGCGATCGCCTTCGCTTTTGTTCAATCGAGTAGACGAATTAAGCAGACTCCCCGCCATTGGGTTTTAGGGAGTCGGATCGCAACGTTTACTATTTTACTGTTTCTCAATGGTATAGTGGGTCAGTCTTTAGCAGTTTCTCCGGCTCAGTCTGAATCTTTCCCCATTGCTCAAACCGCACCTCCATCGGAAGCGACTGAACAGGAAGAAGAAATTCGAGACTTAGTAGAAACGGAAGTTGATAATTCGTTTCGTCGCCACCTGGGGTTACTCAGTTTACTATTATTGGTGTTATTGTTATTAAATACCCTAGCCGCAGTTGGGGTTTGGTTACTTTTAAGAAAATTAGCTCAAAAAACAGCAATTGCTGAACAAGAAATTGAAAGTTTAAAAGCAGATACCCTCTATGAAATGGAACGGGTCTTAGAGGAAGCTCGAACGGTTTTATCCCAATTAAATAATAAAAATGATTTAGCAACGGCGACGTTAGAAACTTTAACTTCTCAAACGGCTTATCCGGTTGTTGAAGCGGTTTTAGTAGAATCGGAAAATCATGTTTTGGTTCCCGCTTCTGTTGATCAGGAAAAGCAAATAGAAGGGGTTTCTGTGAACGGCGGACAATCTCAAACCGTAACGGTTGAAAATCCGGCTATTGTTGAATTAGCTGAACCGAAATCTGCTCAATTAGAATTAAGCAAAAATCCGTTTATTTCAGAAGAACCCCATGTAACGGCTGTTGCTGAGGTTTCAGAATCGCCTTTAATAGAAGTTAAATCTGCTCATCCTGAACCGTCCGTTTCTGTTCCTGATGATCCCTTGAAAAAAGCGATTGATTATACGAAACAAGGAGATAAACTGTTTTTAGAGAATCAATTAGAACAAGCGGTTCAACGGTATGATGAAGCGTTAAATTTAAAACCCGATTTAGCGGAAGTTTGGAATAATCGGGGGGTCGCTCTCACTCGCTTACAACGGTATCAAGAAGCGATCGCTTCCTATGAACGAGCGATTCAACTGCGAGATGATTATGCGGATGCTTGGAATAATCGCGGGGTGGCGTTAGGGAAATTGAATCATTATGATGCTGCGATTTTATCCTATGAACGGGCGATTCAACTCAAGCCGAATTATATGGATGCTTGGAATAATCGCGGCTTTGCAATGGCTAAAATTCAAAAGTACGGAGAAGCAATTTCTTCCTATAATCAAGCGGCTAAAATTCGTCCTGATTTTTATCGAATTTGGTATAATAAAGCCCGTTGTTATGCAGTACAAGGTCAGGTTGAATTGGCGATTGAAAATTTAAAACGGGCAAATAAACTCAATTCTGAAGCTTGTAAAAAATTAGTGAAACGAGAACCAGATTTTGATGAAATTCGTGATCAAGAACAATTTCAAAAGCTTAATTTTGATTCTTAATTTAATGCAATTATTATGAAAATGCGAGGCTTCATTCTCATTTTATCTTTATTTTCATCTATTTTAGTATTTCCTGGTTTTGAGATTAAATCCTTTGCGTCTAATCTTGATATTCCAACCATCAGCCGTCCAATTCAGTCTTTTGATTTAGCTCAATACTCTATCCAAAAACGTCCCAGGAGAGAACGTTTTCTGATTATTAATTTAATTCAGAAAGAAATTTATCATAGTTTAAAGCGATTAAATCCTCTGTTAACTACTTACATTTTAATTGCGGTTCTGGTTCCGACCACCAGTGTTTTGATCATGTTAATTTTATTTTTTAAAGTCACTCAAGATAGTCAACGGTTTTGTCAAAATTTAGAGGTTATTAAAGAGGATTTTATGTTAGAATTTTATGCTAAAATTTCCGATGCTCAAGAAATCGTTTATGAAATTCAAGATTCCTTACAAGTAACCGAAGAAAGAATCAAAACCATTCAATATGAATTAGATTCTATTTCCACCCAAGATGATGATTTACAAGACTATACTGTAGAAGATGAAAAACACCGCCTTAGAAATAGACAGATTTCAGTCACGAGTCACCAGTCATCAGTCACCAGTTAAAAGAAGCAAGTCACTGGTTTTAAGGTTCTACCTTGAAACCCCTTGTTGAAGGCTCTGCCTTCTTTTACAGCAGGCGGAGCCTGCAACTAAACATTGCTAGGTTGAACCTAGCAACGAGGAAAATTCTTAATTCTTAATTCTTAATTCTTAATTCATTAGACGTACTTTTGTAACAATAACTTTAACTGTTGCAGTCGGTTGTCAGGAATGTGACTTAAGGGGGTTAAAATCGCGTATTTTAAAGCCGAATGGGCATCGGATTCGGGTAAATTATCTTTTAAACGTCGAATGGTTTCTTGAATGACTTTTTGAGCAGTAACGGCATTGTGACGCAGGTTTTGAATTACCATTTCAACGGTGACACTATCATGGTCAGGATGCCAACAATCATAATCAGTTACTAACGCTAATGTTGCATAAGCAATTTCGGCTTCTCTGGCTAATTTCGCTTCCGTTAAATTCGTCATTCCAATAATTGTTCCGCCCCAACTCCGATATAAATTAGATTCGGCTTTTGTCGAAAAAGCGGGGCCTTCCATACAAATATAAGTTCCTGATAAATGATAATTAATATCGGGTAAATCTAAAGAAGCGATCGCATCTCCTAACACTTTCGATAAATTATGACAAATCGGATCACCAAAGGCAATATGCGCCACAACACCATCGCCAAAAAAGGTAGAAACCCGTTGACGAGTGCGGTCAATAAATTGATCAGGAACCACTAAATCCAACGGTTTGACTTCTTCTTTTAATGATCCCACGGCTGAAGCGGAAATAATATATTCAACCCCTAAACTTTTCAACGCATAAATATTAGCGCGATAAGGTAATTCAGTGGGGAGAAAACGATGGGTTCGTCCGTGTCGGGCTAAAAATGCCACCTGCATTCCTTCTAAGGTTCCCACTAAAATGACATCGGAAGGAGAACCAAAGGGCGTTTCAATCTGTACTTCCTGCACATCGGTAAACGCCTCCATATTATATAAACCGCTTCCCCCAATTACCGCCACTTTAATATCATTCATTCTTGTTTTTTACACCAACTTAGAACTTAGATATTGTAACATTGAGGGGTTAAAGGTTAGGTTTCAGATTTTAGTTATTAACTCAATCCTGAATCCCAACGGCGGTCAGTGAATTTCTCATCAGTTGAATTGCTTGTGAAAAGATCCCTTCTTCGTTAAGCTATTAAATTGTTGCTCTCAACTGTTGGAAGTTTCGTTCGCTCACCGAAAACCATGAATTGGAACCTAATTCGACCACAAATCAGTTTTCTACTGCGTTTGGGGTCTCGCTCAATTAAACGAATTCAAAATCAAATTCAGTCTTTTAGACTCGGAACAATCAGCCGTTTTCAACGTCACCTTGCCGTTTGGATGTGCTGTATTTTTTTAGGATTAACACTCACACAATTTTCTGCCCTTTCTACTCCCGTTGATCTCCAGCAAGAAATGTTAATTTCCCAAGGAATCGCTTCTGCTAATTCGATTAATCATCAACGAGAATTTCGAGGGGTTTGGGTTGCTTCTGTTGCCAATATTGACTGGCCTTCTAAACCCAATTTAACCGTTGCTCAACAACAATCGGAATTAATTTCCCTCCTAAATCGGATGCAGGAATTAAACTTAAATGCGTTAATTCTGCAAATCCGACCGAATGGAGATGCCTTCTATAATTCTAGTATTGAACCTTGGAGTGGTTGGTTAACTGGAGTGCAAGGAAAACCTCCTGAACCTTATTATGATCCGCTTCAATTTGCAATTGATGAATCCCATAAACGTAATATTGAATTGCACGCTTGGTTTAATCCGTATCGAGCTAGATTAAGAGGAAATGCCCCCTTTGCACCGAATCACATGGCGGCAGTTTATCCCCAATATGCGTATCAATATGGGGATTTAATTTGGATGGAACCCGGAGCAAAAGAAATTCAAGATCGCACCTATAATGTGATTATGGATGTGGTACAACGCTATGATGTGGATGGCATCCATTTAGATGATTATTTCTATCCCTATCCTCAAGCCGGAATTCCGTTTCCTGATACGAGAACCTATGCCAATTATCGAGCTTCGGGTGGAACGTTAGGGTTAGCCGATTGGCGACGAGAAAATGTTAATTTCATGATCAAACGGATTGCGGATGGAATTAAAGCAACGAAACCTTATGTTAAATTTGGCATTAGTCCGTTTGGCATTTATCGTCCTGGAAAAGCACCAGGAATTGTGGGATTAGATCAGTTTGATTCGCTCTATGCTGATGTTAAATTATGGATAGAACAAGGCTGGGTTGATTATTTAGCACCGCAACTGTATTGGAAGATTGACCCCCCTCAACAAAGTTATCCGGTTCTATTAGATTGGTGGTTACAACATAACCCCAAACGCCGCCATATTTATACGGGTAATTTCCTCAGTCGTATTGATGGGGAATGGCCGGTTTCTGAACTGCAACGACAAGTGGCAATTTCCCGCCAAAAAGCGCCTCAATTGTCATTAGGAAATATCTTTTTTAGTATGAAGATGTTCCGGGATAATCGTCAGGGGGTGAATGAAGTTTTCAAAAGCTCTGTTTATCCGACGCCCGCATTAGTTCCGGCGATGTCTTGGTTGGATAATCAACCCCCAGAACCCCCCAGCAATATTCAGGCTAATTCAGGAATCATTAGTTGGACTCCTTCGGCTTCAGAAGATATTCGATCTTGGGCAATTTATCAACAATTTTCTAACGGTTGGCAGTTAGTTAAAGTGGTGGATAAAGCCACAACATCCGTCAGGGTTCAACCGGGAAATTATGCTATTCGTGCCGTTGATAGAATGGCAAATGAAAGTGCGGAACAAGTTGTTTCTGTGTCTTAATGACACTGAATTAAAATTCTAAGATGCTTAGAAAAAACAGGATTAAAATTATTTTAGTCCTGTTTATTTTTATGGTTTAAGCGGACTAATCAATAAAATTTCACCAAAAATTAGGAATCTGTTTAGCACCAGGGGAAAGAAGATCCATTAGACGGGAATATTTAACATTAATTTAAGTTTTATGTAACAAAGATAACAGCGTTTAGTGTTCTAACCCAACTATAATCTATTTACGATCGACTAAAAATAAGATAAATTATTATTAACCGACTCCTGCTCAAAATTCTAAAAAAGCCTTAGCCAGTAAATGAATGACTGTAACTCTCGAAGTTGCGTTAGGTATCCTTTTCGTTTCACCGTTGCTCCGACAAAGTTTTGTGTCCGTAGGAATGGAGAGATCTGGAATGGGCAAAGGACTTCTATAGCAAGGGATGCAGAACTCTACAATAAGCTCAAGTGCTGATTAGCAATCCTCCCCCTCGCCATTGAGAAATCAATCATCTTGCATCACTCATTACATTATGCACAAACCCCTTTATCAACGCTTAACAGAAACAATCAATTTAAGTACCTTACTGTTGATTTTTATTTTTCCTTTTGCTCTGGTTGTTTATCAATTAATTGCTGAAATCGATAGTAAAATTGAATTTACTCAAAAAGAAAAACTGGGTTTAACTTATAACTATCCGTTAAAAAATTTGCTGGTGGATATGATTGAATACCGCACGCAAATCCATCAGTATCTCAATGGAGATAAGCAGTTAGCACCCCAGATTACCACTCAAACTGAACAAATCGAAACCACGCTTAAAAACCTGAATACTGTCGAAAAGCAGATATTTGAAACACTTCCAGTGACCGAAGAATGGCTACAATTGAAAACTTCGATTAATCGAAAATGGCAAAACTTGAAACAACAACAATACACACTGTCTCCAACTCAAAGCTGGCAACAATCTACAAGCTTAATTCAGGATATCCTCGCTTTAGTTGACCAGATTGCAGATGTTTCTAATTTGATTCTAGATCCCTCTTTAGACAGTTATTATTTAATGGATACGGTTGTCGAGCAACTGCCATTAGCTCTAGAAAATACCGCGCAAGCGAAAGATCTCGGTGTCACCATCAGCCTCAAACAAAAAATTACAGATAGTGAACGAGCACAACTTTTGATTACTCAAAGCTTAATTGCACCCCCTTTACAAGAAGTTCGTAGAGGTTTAGAAGTTTCAGCTAAAGTTAATCAGCAAATTGAGCAACAGCTATTAACGAGCATCGACCAAAACTTCTACAATATCCACAATTTTCTTGAATTACTGAACACCGAACTGATAAACACTGAAACAATTAAGTTATCCCCTAAAGAATATCGAGTTGTGGCAGAAACTGCCTTAGAGTCCCAATTGAACCTTTATGATACAGCCTTTCCCCTTTTAGAGTCTTTATTGCAACAGCGGCTTAATAATTTACTTCTGAGAAAGTATCAAATCATCGGGTTTACCTTGCTGGTATTAATCGTTGTTATTTATGTATTTATTGCGTTTCAGATTAATCGCAGAAAGAGCCAGAAATATGAAAAAGAACTGCGCGCGGCTGAAGAGAAATATCGCAGCATTTTTGAAAATGCCATTAACGGAATTTTCCAAATTACCCCAACAGGTCGATATTTGAATGCCAATCCCGCTTTAGCTAAAATTTACGGTTACAAGACTTCAGCCGAATTAATGGCTAACGAAAGTCATACTCCGCCACAAGTTTATGTTGATTCCAATCGTTGGGATGAATTTATTACAATCCTTAGAAATCAGCGCAGCGTTACTGATTTTGAATCTCAAGTGTATCGTCTTGATGGGAGTATCATTTGGATTTCAGAAAATGCTCGTGCGATTAACGATGAAGATGGCAAGCTGCTCTACTATGAAGGCACAGTAGAAGATATTACTGAATATAAACTGGCTGAACAAGAAATTTATGCCTCAAAAGAAGCCGCCGAAAAGGCGAATCAAGCCAAAAGCGAATTTCTGGCGAACATGAGTCACGAATTGCGAACCCCCCTCAACGGGATTTTAGGATACGCTCAAATCCTCAAACGTTCCCCAAAATTAGAAGAACGTGAACAAAATAGTATTGAAATTATCTATCAGTGTGGCTGCCATCTTTTAACGTTAATTAATGATATTTTAGACCTGTCTAAAATAGAAGCTCAAAAAATGGAACTCTACTTAACAGAGTTTCATTTTCCCGCTTTTTTACAAGCGGTTACGGAAATTTGTCGGATTCGTGCCGAACAGAAAAGCCTCAAATTTACTTATCAGCCTGATCCCGATTTACCAACGGCGATTATAGCCGATGAAAAACGCTTGCGACAAGTGATCATTAATCTAATTGGCAATGCGATTAAATTTACTAAAATTGGAGAAGTAACCTTTAGTGTGGCTTTAATTGAAAAAACCGTTATTCTGCCGAATAGCGTCACCTACAAAATTCGCTTGAGTGTTAAAGATACAGGGATTGGGATTCAACCCGAAGAAATTGAACGGATCTTTTTACCCTTTGAACAGGTGGGATCTCGGAAAAGTCAAGCAGAAGGTACCGGATTAGGATTGGCAATTAGTCAAAAAATTATTCAACTGATGGGGAGTACGCTTCAAGCCACTAGCCAAGTGCAAATGGGCAGTATTTTTTGGTTTGATTTAGACTTATTAGAAGCCAAGGATTGGGTCAACACATCTGCTAAGAATGATCACGGTAAAATCATTGGCTTTGAAGGAAATTGTAAAAAAATTCTCGTTATTGATGATCGGTGGGAAAATCGATCGGTTATTGCTAATTTACTGACGCCTCTGGGATTTGAGGTGATCGAAGCCGCCAACGGTCAAGAAGGATTGGAAATCGCCATTCAGCATCAACCTAACTTAGTGATCACCGATTTAGTTATGCCTAAATTAGATGGATTTCAACTGATGAGAGATTGGAAAAATATTCCGGAATTAAAAGATATCAAAATCATTGTTTCTTCAGCCAGTGTGTTTGAAGAACATCAAAGTCAAACCCTAAAAGCAGGAGCAGTTGACTTTTTGGTCAAGCCTGTTCAGGCAGAAGAACTATTGGAAAAATTATCTCAGCATCTCCCGATTCAGTGGATTTATGAAACTGAATCGTTGACGGGATCAAACCAGAAGTCTGCTTCCCAGGAATGGGTGATTCCCCCAGCCGAACTATTAGATGAACTCTTTAATTTAGCATTGCGAGGGAATTTGAAAGAAATTACCAAAAAAGCTGAAGCGATTGGGGAATTAGACTCAAACTATTTACCCTTTGCATCAAAAATCCGCCAGTTAGCGAAGGAGTTTCAAGAGAAAAAAATCTTAGAAATGCTGAATCAATATAAAAAAGCTCAGTTATGATTGAAAGGGAACCCAGACAACTTCTAACAGTAGAGACTCAAAAACCCATCAAAATTCTTCAAGAATTGAGATGGATTTGATATCGTGCTACGCACTCTGAGAACGCCTAATTGGGAACTGCGATTGACTGTTAGTGGTGAAAGGGTTTGTTGAATTTAGAATGGTCAAATACTTTAAGGCGTAGTGCTATAGTGCTTTAATTCTTTATTTTTATAGGGGCTTGTGTCTCACCTCGTCCTAACTCCTGACTCCTGCTATCAATCATCAGGATGCAGCTTAATTGATCACTGCTAACCTAGAAAAAGCGAAACTCCCATGAACAATTTATTATTTTCAAAAAACACCATCCTCATCGTCGATGACAATCCCACTAATTTAGGAGTTATCTTTAATGTTCTTGATGAAGCTGGACTAGAGGTATTAGTAGCTCAAGATGGGGAAAGCGCACTCCAAAAAATAGAATATATCACCCCAGATTTAATTTTATTAGATATCATGATGCCTGGAATTGATGGATTTGAAACTTGTTTGAGATTAAAATCAAACCCATTAACCTCGGAAATTCCCATCATTTTTATGACGGCTTTGGGTAACATTGAGCAGAAAGTAAAAGGTTTGAGCTTGGGGGCGGTTGATTATATTACAAAACCTTTTCAAAAAGAAGAAGTCTTGGCTCGAATTAAAGTGCATTTGGATTTGCGAAATTTAGCTAAAGATTTAGCGAGAAAAAATCATTTACTTCAAGAAAAAATTGAAGAAAAAACAACTTTAGAAAAAACGTTACAGCACTTAAATCAAGACTTAGAAAACCGAGTAGAAGAACGAACATCTGAACTCAAACAAGCGTTACAAACGTTACAGCAAGCTCAACTCAAATTAATTCAAAGCGAAAAAATGTCTACCCTGGGTCAATTAGTGGCGGGTGTCGCCCATGAAATGAATAATCCGGTAGGATTTATTTTAGGAAATCTGAATCAAGCTCAAACTTATCTTCAAGATTTATTAGAAATCCTACATCTTTATCAACAACAGTTTCCCTCGCCCGGTACAGCGATCGCCACTCGTACTGAAGAACTGGATTTAGATTACTTAAGACAAGACTTCCCCCAGCTTCTTTCATCCATGAAAGTCGGGGTTGAACGGCTTCGGGACATGAGTGTTTCTTTAAGAACCTTCTCCCGGACTGAAAGCAACTCAAAAGAAGACGCTAATTTACATGATGGGATTGATAGTGCATTGTTAATTCTCCAACATCGATTAAAAGCGAATGAAAAACGTCCCAAAATCGAAGTCATTAAAGAATATGGAAATTTACCGTTAGTGTCCTGTTATCTGGGGCTACTCAATCAGGTTTTTATTAATATTATTGCCAATGCCATTGATGCTTTAGAGGAGTCTTGCGTTGGCAAATCTTTTGCAGATCTGCAAGCGCATCCTAGACAAATTTTGATTCAGACTGGAGTGGATCAGTCCCAAAATATAGCCCGGATTCGGATTAAAGATAACGCCTTCGGGATGTCGGAGGAGATCCGCTGTCAAATCTTTGATTATCTGTTTACAACCAAACCCGCAGAAAAAGGGACAGGACTTGGTTTATCTATTAGTCAGCAAATTGTCGTCGAAAAGCATCAGGGTCAGTTGGATTGCGTTTCAGAGGTGGGAGTGGGGACAATCTTTACGATTACGATTCCTTTAACTTAAACAGACAACTTCAATGATCCTGCTACAGTTTTAATTCGTTTTTCATTAATCGCTGTTTCAATGGTGCCGGATCACCTTTGCCAACAACGTCACCATTTTCTAACAGAAACGCACCATCACAATAATCTAATTCATCTAACCGATGGGTGACCCATAATGCCGTGATGCCTCGCGTTTTGACTAACCGTTGCACTTGAATCACTAAATCAATTTGACTATCGGGATCAAGTAACGCCGTGGGTTCATCAAATAACAACACTTCGCAATGTCTCGCTAACGCCCCTGCGATCGCAATTCGTTGTTTTTGTCCCCCACTTAACGCATAAATCGGGCGCCGCTGCAATTCTAATAACTTCACCGCCCCTAACGCATCTTCCACCCGTTGTTTAATTTCCACCCAGGGGAGTTTATCCTCGACTAACCCAAACGCCACATCCGCCCCAACCGTTGGCATGACTAACTGATGGTCAGGGTTTTGAAATACAAACCCGACTCGTCCTTGGGTTTGAATCTCTCCCGACTGGGATGTTAACAAACCTGCCAGTAACCGCAATAACGTTGACTTTCCGCTTCCGTTTGTCCCCAAAAGCATCCAAAATTCTCCTTTGGGGACATCCAGGGAACAGGACTTTAACACCTGTACCCCGCTTGGCCAACTAAAGCAGAGTTCTCGTACCCGGATCGCTGGACTCGGAACTTCCATGCTATGTGTTGATTCCTCTATTCTGCTGTTAAAGAAACAAAACCAGGGGGTCTACCCGTTGCGGTCGCCCCAGATTTTTGAGAAATTTGCACCGCCGAAATTTCACTGCTGAGAATGGCGAGTTTTTTCTCGGTCATTTTATCGCAGGTAAATTCTAACAGTTGAGGTGTGCCACCCCGTAGCACTTCTAAAACGTGATTATAAACAGCTTCTGCATCCTCGGCGGATTTTTTTTGAACCGACAATGGCACTGGCGTGTACTTGACAATAATATCGACGGTGAACATACGATCTAAAACAGGTTAAGAATTCCGATCTCTTACTATATCGTTTTCCGTGAATCGTTGACGGCTATGGGTGAATGGCGTGTTGTTTTAATTCTGCCAGAGACACCACTTCCAACGCTCTCGCATGGGTCGCTTCTAACACGACCGGAGGCGCCACACCCGCATCTAACGCATCTTTCCATCGAGACGCACACAAACACCAGCGATCGCCTGGTTTCAAGCCAGGAAACTGAAACGCCGGAACTGGGGTACTCAAATCATTTCCTTGGGCTTTGGTAAAGTCTAGGAATTCCGCCGTCATCTCAGCGCAAATCACATGAACGCCAAAATCTTGACCCCCCGTTGAACAAAACCCATCCCGATAAAACCCCGTCATCGGATCAGAGCAACACAGTTGCAATTGTCCATTTAAGACGTTTCTGGCTTCTGTCATCATCTGGCATTTGCTGAATTAATCCTTACTTAGTATAGCCGTTTGTCGGGGTCTTCGCAGTTGGGCTACACCAAGCAATCTAACAAAGCGGTTGCTAAGTAATCATATTGGGATAATGTATTATAAATTTGGGCAGAAATCCTCATTAATGGTTTTTGGGAATCAAACCCAGGCATGACCGGAACTTCGATGCGATATTCTTGCCAAAGGTGTTGATTCAAATCCGAAAAGTTTTGCCATTTTTCCCCTAATGGTAAAACCGCCATAGACCCTATCATCTGATCTGGGCAAGGGAAAGGGACTCCTAATTTTTCTGATAATAATTTTCTGGCTTCTAACGCCAAATAATGGTTTTTATCTCTCAATTCTTCCCATCCGCCATCAAGGAGAGATCCCATAAATTTAATCGCTTCAGGAATACATAAATACGGACTTGGATCAGGGGTTCCTGTCCAGTCAAATTCTAATAAAAATCGAGAGCGATCGCTCCTCGTTGAATTCGCGCCATGACTAATTGTAACCGGACGAATATCTGCTTGTTTGTCTCGTCTGACATATAAAAACGCCGCTCCTTTGGGCGCGCTTAACCATTTATGGCAATTTCCGGTATAATAAGTTGCCTGAATTTCTTTTAAATTTAAAGGAATCATTCCTGGGGCATGGGCGCCATCTATTAACGTCTCAATTCCTAAGTTATTCAATTTTTTAATAATGTCTTGAATCGGAAAAATTAACCCGGTCTGGCTCGTAATATGATCAATTAAGACTAATTTAGTTCGAGGAGAAACTTTTGCCATGACTGCTTCTATAATTGGTTCTGAAGATTCTAGGGGAAAAGGAATCTCAGCGATCATTATTTTAGCCTTTGAACGAGTTGCAATAAAGTCTAAAACATTCCGACAAGCGTTATATTCATGGTTGGTGGTTAAGAGTTCATCTTGTTCTGAAAAAGAAAGCGATCGCAACACCCCATTAACCCCCGTTGTTGCATTGGGAACAAAGGCGATATCTTC
>JBMDYE010000395.1:0-3030 GCA_048595135.1 Planktothrix sp.
ATGATCCACTGACTAAATCCCACAACCCATCAATCCCACTCCCAACAACTTCGGAATCCTCATGCTGTTGAATCCACTCTACCACCACCCGCTTAACTTGATCGGATTGCTTACCTAAGTTACCTAATGCTATTGCTGCACAGATACACACCAAACAATTGCTATCGGATAAAGCGTTAAGCAAAGCCTCGATTACGGTTTCTGAACCCTTCCCTAACTTGTCTAATGCCTCTGCTGCATTGCTACGCACAAAGCAATTGCTATCCGACAAAGCCTTAAGCAAAGCCTCGATTACTGTTTCTGAACCCTTTCCTAAGTTGCCTAATGCCCATGCTGCATTCCGACGTACCGTACTATCGTGATCCGACAAAGCCTTAAGCATAGATTAATAATCTATCAGAATCTATTTTGCTTGCCTGAGCTTGTAAAAGTGCTAAACACTGGGAAGCAAAATCTGTTTCGGAGAGATTGCAAAACACTTGAAAAAGCTGCTCCTTGAGTTTATCTTCTTCTATAATCATTTAATCTAATTCTCTAATCTTAACTTGAAACTGAAAAAATCAAGGGTTCATAAAATTATAGCGGTGTGTGTTCCTGGGACAAGCTAAAAACCCAGCTTCTTGAGAAACCGGGGTTTTTAGTCTGAGGTAACTGATATTCAAAGTCAACCTAAAACGTGCTTAATAAGCTAATTTTTGGATCGGTTCCCAATTCCGAATCTCTTCTAGTAACGCTTCATAACCCGCCACATTCGGATGTAACCCATCGGAACATAGATGACTTTTATACCAATGTTCCCCTCGGTTTAACCAAATTTCAAATAAATCAAGATAAGGAATATTCCGCTCTAAACAAGCGAGACGGGTTGCTTCTTTATACCGATATTGATCCGCTAACGTATAGTATAAACACCCTTGAAAAGGCATTTTGCTTTCATCAACGGGAACCATTCCCACAAATAACACTTGGCACAACTGTTGCGCCTGGTCTAACATATTGTGTAGTGCGGTTTCAAATTCACTAAATTCTGTATAGTTGCGACCGTGGAACGATTGGACACGGGCTGAATCATTCAAACCGACCGATAAAATCGTTACGTCCGGTAAACGGTTTCGTAATTCCCCCCGATGGCGAAATTCTTGTTCTAAGCGATCGCACACTTGAATCACCCGATTTCCACGCACACCGAGGTTATAGAGAATTGGCCCTACACTATCTGGGGACATCCACTGACGCCGCAGTCGTTCAACCCATCCGCCTCCTTCTGTATCCCCGAAGCCATAAACGATACTATCGCCGAGTACAACGGCTTTTAAAGGTTGACGTTGTTGAGCAACTGATAAATTAAGTAAAGCTGGATTTATCGCTACCGATGCTTGCATAGGGCTTGAAAATCCTAAAATCTGAACGGTTGTCCCGCAGTAAATAGTAATTTTTTCCTACAGGGTGTTCATAAAACTTAACACCTCTCCCGGATTTTGACTAGATTCGATTGTTACATTTTGCAATTTTTTTACAGAACTCCCCTTTCAGTGGTAGAGGTCACTAAGTCCCTAATTGCAGGCGGCTTGAGATAAAATGAAAGCAACTCTAGGGTTAGGAAATCATAATTTCATGCAAAAACGCTTAACGATTGACTCTACGGAAGTAACCCGTCGGGCTGCCGATCTCGTCAGTGCCGCTTCTAATCGCTATCGGATCACCGTACAAGTGGCAAACCGCGCTAAACGATGCCGCTATGAAGACTTTGACAATGGGGATGAAAACGTCATGAAGCCCGTATTGCGTGCCATCATGGAAATGTCCGACGAACTCACCCAACCAGAAATTATTGCCGACCGATAAACAGTCACCAGTCACCAGTCACCAGTTATCAGTTAGAAAGAGCGGGGGGAGCGGGGGGCGCGGAGGGAGCAGGGGGAGAAATTTGTATTCCCTATTGCAAGATTGCCTATCTCTTAATTATGTTGAAATCGAGAAAGCCCAACAAACGAGGGTTAAGTTTTTTGGCGGTGGTGTTGCTGGTCGCCTTGTTCATTTCCCTGAGTGGGGTTTTCGATCATTGGGAACTGGCGGGACTCGCCCAAACTCCCCCTGACACAACTACTCCCCAGTCTACGCGAATTCGCGTCTCTGAGGTGTGGAAAAAAGTCTATGAGCAGTTACCCAATTTACCCAAAGAAAATCAATACATTTTGCAGGAAACGGGGAAAGTTGCAGAAGAAAATACATTAATTAGTCGGTTAATTCGCTATCACATTTATGTAAAAGGACGACCTCCCCAATATCGCTTTGATTGGAAGTTGACTTTAGCGGATTATTTGGGAGTGAATGAACCTATTATTGAGTCAGCCTATCCCGGTGGGGAAGTGTTACGGGAAAATCCCGCCTTAGCTGATCAAAAAGCCATTCAACAGTTAAACCGTGAACAACGAGAAACCTTAGTTAATACTTTGGTCAGTTTATTCAATCCAACGTTACCTCGTTCTAATCGTCCTCAATCCAATCCTAATCCAACGTCTTCCTCTCCATCCCCTCAACCTCCCAATTCCTCCTTAACTCCTCTTCCTGAGTCGGGAGCAGCAGATTTATTAAAATAAAAAATAGTTGATTCAATAATGGGGTTAAAATTTCGACTGGGGTGAGGGTTGGCTTGACAAAACTCTACCGTTAGGCGATAATAGTCATACGGTCAACCTGAATATGTACTTGATTTTTTAGTCAATATTGGAAAGTGAAAGGCTGATCAAAAAAACGAACTTCAATACCACTACCTAGAATAAAATTGAGCCGGGATCACGAGAAGGGTAAGGAAGTAGTGGATCGAATACTCAAAACCGGAACCGGATGGCGTTTAGGATGGAACCCCCAAGCAACAGAGTTTAAAGGCTTAGTGGGGGGAGAAGATTGGGCAATGGAACTCACAGAAGAAGAGCTTGAGGATTTTTGTCGGTTGTTGGGACAACTGGCAGACACAATGACCCAAATGGCAAGTGAGTTAATGGATGAGGAGAAAATCGCTTGTGAAGC
>JBMDYE010000396.1:0-4824 GCA_048595135.1 Planktothrix sp.
CTGTTTTGATGCCGGGGTTGATATTGCAATTTGTACCGATAATGCGGGATTACATAATGTCCGTTTACCCTTTGAATATGAGAACTTGTTGACCCTTGATATCATTGGATTTGAGGAATTACAAGCTTGTCAACGGGCGGCTTTTCGTCATGCCTTTGCATGGCCCCATGTAGAACCGCCAACCCAATTGTTACACGGTTTATTAAAACCTGAATTGGTGTCGGTTAATTAATTTTCTTAGGTAATCTACAATTTCGTAGGGTGGGCTCTGCCCACCAAAACCTCAATTTGTTGAATTAAATACAACCGTAGGGCGATGCTATGCCCACCAAAACCTTCATTTTTTTGTTGAGATATCAAGCTTAAGATGGGCAAAGCCCATCCTACTATTTAGGAGGGTTTTTTAGCTTGTTCTAAAAGTGGTTTTAAGGCTGTTGCAACTCGCTGGGCTAACTTTTCATGTCCGGCTGCATTCGGATGAATCCCATCTTCTTGACGATGTTGGGGGCTATTTAAAATTCCTGTAAAAATTTGAGGAATTAAAAAAGATTGAGTTTCTTCAGCCAAATTAGCATACATTTCTTGATATGGATCAACGATTCCGGTGTTAATTCCTAATAAAACAACAATCGCCTTTTGAGCTTGAATTTTAGTAATAATTTTTCTTAAATTCTGTTCCGTTTCTGAGATCGGAATTTTTCTTAAATAATCATTTCCTCCTAACTCCACAATCACTAACCAAGGAGACCCAGATAAAACATCTTGCTGCAAGCGATTTAACCCATCGGCGGTTGTATCTCCGGCGACTCCTTGATTAACAATGGGTAAATTTAATAAACGACTTAAAACGCTAGGAAAACTTTCTGTTTTCTGCACGCCATAACCACTAGCAATACTATCCCCTAAAACAATAATTTGATCTCCAGCACCCGCTTGAAGATTTTTAATATTGTTCAGGGAGTTTCCACAACTGCTTATAATTAAAAAACTCACACCTAACCCTGCTAATCCCTCTAAAAAACGCCGTTTTTTCATGGTTTGAGAAAAAAATTAATTCGAGCAAATTGGACATTTACCTTCCTGAATCTCAGCTTAAGTTTGGACTTAAACTGACCAGAACGGTGTTTTTTATTTTGCCATGGGGGAACCCTATCTAAATCAGTTATAGCAATTTTCACGAGATTCGTGTTACTGGGATAATTTTTAAGTTTTCTCCTTGAGATAAAACCTTAAATTTATGTTATATTTAATCTAAGTAATTCTAACAATAAAAATAGAATTACGCTCAAAATACAATCTTTAATTTCATCACCTTATGAAAGCAAGACCTCCCCTGATTTTGAGCTTTTTATTGGTCGGATTAACCGTAAGTAATTGTGCAACTTCTGTTAATCTTCCCTCAGTCGCTGAAATTGAGCCGAACAGCAATAATGACGTGATCCTTGCCCAAGCCACTCCTGTTCTGTGGTCAAATCAATTTGAGAGTAATAATTGGCAAGACGAATGGAACGTTAGAAAAAAACGGTCTTGGGGTTTGGATAATGTACAAATTATCGCTGACCCTACTCAAAAATTTAAGCGAATTTTACGAGTGCATTATCCCGCAGGTTCCGCCAGTCCTTCCGTTTCCCGTGAGCAAAAGGTAGCCATTGGCGGCGGACAATTTTTAGCCGATTTAGGACTTCCCCCCAGAGATTCTTTAACCTTAAGTTATTATGTCCGATTTTCGGAAAATTTTGATTTTGTCAAAGGCGGAAAATTACCCGGATTATTTGGAGGAGAAGAAATTAGCGGGGGAAAAATTCCCGATGGAACCAATGGATTTTCCACCCGATATATGTGGCGAAAAAATGGAGATGGAGAAGTTTATAGTTATTTACCCACCAGTGATGAATTTGGTACGTCCATTGGTCGGGGTGCTTGGCAATTTAAACCCGGAGTTTGGCATCATTTAATTCAAGAAGTAACGTTAAATCAACCCGGAAAAAAAGATGGTCGGATTCGCGTTTGGGTGGATGGAAAACAAGTTTTAGATCGAGATGGATTATTATTTAGAACAACCGATCAATTAAAAATTGAAGGGATTTTCTTTTCTACATTTTTTGGGGGGGGTGATCCCTCCTGGGCAACTCCGAAAGATGTTTATGCAGATTTCGCCGATTTTTCTGTGTATTAAAACTAAGCGAAAATCCCGGTTTCTCTAAGAAACCGGGATTTTTAATGTCTACTGTTACCCCTCCGACAAACCTTTGGCTAAATTTTCCTCAACTTCGGGTTCTAAATTTTCTGGATAACTAACCGGAATAACCGTTGTTCCTCGAACTGTAATATATTCTGTGGTGACATTCTTCGTATTACTAAGCATCACCGGATTTCCTACGGTTTCTAAATTAATATTTCTTACAGTCGCATCAGCAACATTATCTAAGAAAATTCCATTCAGTTGAGCGGGTTGTGATGTTATTGCTTTTGAAGCGTGACGGAGGGTAAAATCTTCTAACTTAATATTAGTCAAAGATTTTAATTTTTCCGGTTTTAATCCTCTCACCATAATCATTGCTTCTTGCTGAAATCCATTAAAATGAGCTTGTAAAATAGTCCGTTCTGAACCTTCCCCTTTCAAAGTCAGATAAGGACGATGAATTTGCAGGGGTTTTTGTAAATCTAACTCGCCAATGGGTAAGTTAATTTGAACCGGAATTTCTTCGGGTAAATCATCAATTAACCCTTGCAAATTAATCGAATCATCTCGATTATCGTTAGGATAAATTCCATAATCAATGGCATCAACAATTTTAACCGCTGCTGAAGGGTAAGGGTGTTGTGCTTTCACCCATAAACTCTCAAGATCTTGAACCGGAGTTAAAATCCCAAACCACCACCAAAATAACACCACAATAAAGGCAAAGACTTGAGCAAACAGTAAGAAACGGGAGGTAAAAACTTGTACCCAACGTGTCCAACCGGATGCTTGGGCGCTAACGGTTTGATTGCCTCGGTTTTGCCAAGATTGTTGGGCTAAATTCATTTGATTCCAAACTTTAATGACTGAAGAAGTCCATTGAGTGGCGACTAAAATAAAGAAATGAATCGGTTTTAATTCTGATTCCCGTCCCCAGAAAATAATCATTAACATCAACGGACGACTAAAACAAACCCAAGAAATAATCACCGCAGCAAATAACCATTTTCCTAACAGTAATGAAATTAAAAGTAACCCTGGTGTAATTAATGATGTCCACATACTAATTCGTTGATCTAATAGACACCACCAAGGAAACCAACCTGTTACTTTCGGCCCTAAACTTAATGCTCGTCCGTTACTTCTTAACATATTTCCAAACCATCGCTTCATATTGGCATAGGCGCGTTGCGTCACTGAACCGGAATGGGTTTCTAATGAATAAACCATAACATCGGGAATATAAATCATGTCATATCCCCACTTTAATAAGGAAAACCAAGTGCTTTTATCATCCCCTGACAGAAACTTAAATCGCCCCCATAACCAATCATCTAACGAGTCAAATTCTAATTGATTAATAAAGTCGGGATGTAATGCTGCTTTGCCGCGAAAAAGGGAAAATCGCCCGGTTAAACATAAGACTTTTTTCGATAATGATAAACAACACATTTGATAATGGCGTTGAGCAAAACGCAGATGAAACCATTCTGAGAAAATATAAGACCCTTCTACAATCGGTAATTCATCCGTTGTTAAGGCGCCTAAATTCGGATAAAGTTGAAAGAAGGGTAAACATCCCCGTAACGTCCCCGGACACAGTTCTGTGTCTCCATCCATTAACGCAATAATAGTATCTTCCGGCAAATTCATGGTTCTTAAATGTCGTAACGCATCCGCCATTGCTTTGCGTTTTCCGCGCCGTTGTACCATTAAGATTAAGTTGATATATTGGAGGTCTGGATCTTCGGATTTTAAGACTTTTAAAACCCCTGCATTTTCTTCGGGGCCACTACTATTGACTAAAATTGTAATGGGTCTGGCTAAGGTTTTTGCTTCTTTTGCGATCGCTTTAAAAACCCGTTCTGTAATCCAAGGTTTTTCTTTAAATGTAGGAACCACAAAACACATATGAGGTAAATCTTCAACGGCGATTTGATTGGCTTGTTGTCGCCAGCGAGGAAAGACAAAATGTAAGTAAAAACGTCCTCGAATTACTTGGAAACAAAACCAAGACCAACGCCACATTCCCACCATCCCCATACTGACTAATCCTGATAATCCCATCACTCCTAAATGATCCGGATCTCGCAAGATTAATAAACTAATTAATCCTAAAATTGAAATGAGCATTAAACCGACCCAACCCTGGCGGGAACTATATTCGGGGTTGAATGTTGTTGTAGAGTTTGACATAGGATTGCAGCCTAAAAAATAAACTGGTAATTTTGAATGGGCGAGGTTTCCTCGCCCCTACATTTGATTGCTATTTGTTGAGTTCTGACTTGGATATAATGTTGTCGTTTTCTCGGAACCGAATTAAGGCAGTAAACGGTTTTTTGACAACAGTTTTCACTTGCTTCGCAAAGGTTGAAAAGGTTTTAAATTGGGGCGAAGCCGCTTTAGAAAAAGTGAGTTCTGCTAACTGTCCTAAACCGCATAATTGTTGGGGGCGGCTATGTTCAGGAGTGGGGGGAATTTTTACCATGACTCGTTTTAAAATCGCTTCTCCCATTAAATGATTGGGAATCGTGGGTGCTAACGCTTGCACCTGCATTCGTCGCCCTTGTTTATCAAATTCTGCTAATTCTCCCCCTGCACCACTCACGGTGGTAATCGGTTGAATTAAACTAATTTCACCG
>JBMDYE010000397.1:0-1821 GCA_048595135.1 Planktothrix sp.
GAGGTATTCGTTTTTTTGAGCTAAACTAATCGCTTTATCATAGAATTCTATAGCTTGAATCTGTTTTCCTAAAACTCGATATCGTTCTGCTTCTACTAACTAAAATTTGTGTAAATAATTCATGGGAGCATAACCTGCCCATTTCTTAAGTTTACTTTGATTATTTTTAATTCGGTACGACCCAAATTTTTGCTGAATTTTCCCAATTGAGGAGTAGAGAGCTAATCGAGTTAAGGAATCATAGAAATAAAAGATAGGAATAGCTGGCGTTCCCAACCCTCCGTCTAAATATTTTTCAGTTAATTTAGCATTTTCAAGAGCTTGTTTGTAATCTTCAAATAGATAACTAAGTGTTAGTTTGTAACTATAGGTATCAAATAAAGTTGTTTGATCTTGAGAAGCTAATGCTAGGGGGATTTTTTCAAATTCATCATAACTTTCACCTTGAAGTACAGTGGGGTTTTCTGATTGACCCAATAAATTTAAAACGACCTGTCTATGAATTCCAATATTTTGAGCCGTCCGCGTTTGTTCAATTTTTTTAACCGCTTCTATATAGTGATCAATGTCTTGTTCAACTTGGGTTAAATTCTGACCTGTCAAAACAGAATAATAAGCATAAAGCATCGCACAATAAGCCGCATTTTCTAAATCTCCAGTTTCTAACCCACTCGTATAACCTTCTAACAACAAAGGTAAAGAAAGTTTAATATGTTCTCGCCATATTTTTGTAAAGCCATTGACGGTAAAGATTACCTTGGTTTTGCCTTTATTAGAATAAGATTGGTTTAAACGCTGTAATGCTAGATTTCCAAAACGATAACCGGATTCAATATCACCCAACGCAGCACAGAGAATTAAACCATACCCAGCATATACCACTTCTCCTAACTGAGTATAACCGAATTTAACTAATAAATTGATTGATTTAAACACCAAGATGGGAAATAAATTAGGGAGAGCGATATAAGCAACTGGACTGAGATTAACGAGAATAGAAACAGCCGCTATTTTGTCTGTTTCTGACATTTCCGGTTGATGAATTAAATCTTCTATTTTTTTGCCTAACAAGGTTAGTTTAGTTTGAATAAAACTACTAATAATATTAAATTGATTCGGGTCTTGGGGTAAATGAATGCCTAATAGCTTTAAGACGGCTGTACCAACGGCGATCGCTTCTATTAGTTTACCTTGCGCGACTAAAGCCGCCATTTGAACTTCATAAATCTTGACTTTATCTAATAAGGTTTTAGCTTGTTGTAAGACGACAGAACTTAATCTTTCCATCTCATCAAAGTTCCCACAAAGATAGGCGGCTTCTGCGGCTTCAATTTGTAAAGCTAGCGTTAGATCATAATGGGTTTTCCAGCGAGATTCTGGTAATAACTGTAAGCCGTACATTAGATAATTAAACGCTGTTCTGTATGCAGCAGACGCTTTCGCTTTCTTCGCTGCTATTAAATTTAATTGTGCTAATTCATCTCGTTGAAATTGGGTATTGAGTAATTCAACCCCTAAATTTAATTGTTCAACAATATCGAATATTTTCTCTTCTTTTTTCAAAGGTGTAACCTGAGTTAAAAGGAATTGCCCAATTGATAAATGTATTGCTTTTCGGCGATTTTCTGGAATTAGAGAATAGGCGGCTTGTTGAATGCGGTCATGAGCAAATTTATAATGAATTTTTAACGAATTACAATCTCGGTCTGTTTTGAGGAATTTGTAATCATCTCCCAGGGGAAATATTAATCCGCCTAACTCCGCCTCCAGTAATTCATCAGCCGTTTCTTTCTGAGATTTTTGATTAAGAATTGCTAATAT
>JBMDYE010000398.1:0-4291 GCA_048595135.1 Planktothrix sp.
TTACCGAATCTACCCCTATATTTTGAATGTTTAATTAATATGGTCACTGCTGAAGAGTTGATTGAATATTATCAGTTAATTCCCCATCCTGAAGGGGGGTATTTTAGAGAAACCTATCGCTCTGATGGGATGATTTCTCAACAAGCTTTACCCGAAGAATTTAAAGGCGATCGCAATTATTGTACCGGAATTTTTTTCTTACTCCCTGAAGGCTCAATATCTCGCTTACATAAAATTAAATCCGATGAAATGTGGCATTTTTATTTAGGGGGTTCCATGACCTTAATTTTAATGCACGAAGATTATGGCGTACAAGAAATCACATTAGGAACAGATATTAAAGCCGGACAAACCTTGCAATATGTTGTTCCGGCGGGTTGGTGGTTTGGCGGATATTCTAACCCTGGAAGTGATTATAGTTTTGTCGGTTGTACCGTCGCGCCAGGATTTGATTTTGCAGATTTTGAATTGGCTAATCGCTCCGAATTACTAACATTATTACCAGAGTTTGAAGAGGTAATTTTAAAATTAACTTAAAATTCACCGTTTGAGAACGCTAAGTTTTGACTTCAACGGCTGGAGATTTTTTCTTAGCCGCTTCAGAATCTAAACTATAAGCTTGAATCAGCGTATACAAATCAACCTCATTTTCTAATAAACAGGCGTGACCGCTATTGGGAAGCACCACCATTTCAGCATTGGGTAAGGTTTTCGTTAAAAATTTGGCTTCTAATACCGAAGGTAACAAGCGGTCAGCACCACTAGCAATCACTAAGGTCGGAAAATCAATTTGACGGAGTTGGCTTTCACTGGGTTTAAAAGACCGCAATAAATCTAAGCGCCATGCAGACGTTAACTGCGGTAAAGAATTCATCGCCTCTAATAAGGCGTGTCGTTCAGGCGCTTCAATCCGGCCCAGAGACGCTAAGATAGGCAATAACCCCATCACAGAACTTGGATAAAACCAAGACGGCAACCATTGGGTCACGAGAGAACTCCAACGCAACCAAGGTTGTTGTCTGAACGAAGACGCAGGATTCACTAAAATTAAACGGCTGAACCATTGGGGAATGAGGATTGAAACCAATAACGCTAAACAGCCGCCAAAGGATTCTCCACAAAGGTAAATTTCCCGTCGGGGGTTGGCGTCGCGTTCGGCTTTAATTAAATCAACGACTTGTAACGCTAAGGTTTCCCAGTCAGATAGGTCATCTTTAGGAATACACAAACAGCGTACATCAAACGCATCCGCAAGTCGGGGAATTTGTACCCTCAAGAGTTGGCCTGTTCCGTCCATTCCAGGTAGAAATAGGAATAACGGTAAATCCGATCTCAGGGGTGTCGGTTTGAGAAAATAAATCGAGTCGGGTGATTGTTGAGTTGGCGGTAGGTGAGTAACAGTCATGCGATTCTGAATATTCAACTTTAGGTGAAAATCCCCTTGCATAAGACAGGTATTTTTCTGTTTTAAGTAAAGGATGAGCGATCGCTCTTTAGAAATACCAGATCAGAGATTCTTCTCATCCTTAAGAATGACCCCCGAATCAGCAAGGGAATATCAGGTTTAATTGGGTTCACTCCTATTAATATTTTGTAACACAATTCCTGGACAAGTCCGTTTTAGTAACCCCGTTAAGACATTTCCTGGGCCAATTTCAATCGCTTTTTCAATTCCCAATTCGGGTAATTGTAAGCAAATTTCCCGCCAACGAACTGAACCCGTCATCTGCTGCATTAACCGTTCTTTTAAAATTTCCGCCTGGGTTGTCGGAGTGGGGTCAACATTTGATAAAACGGGGACTTTGGCATCAGTAAAGGGAACCGCATCTAACACTTGTTGAAATTCGGTCGCGGCTTCTGCCATTAAGGGAGAATGAAAGGCGCCAGACACATTTAATTTAACGGCCCGTTTAACTTTGATATTGTTTAAAATTGTTTCAACGGCTTCAGGGGTACCAGAAATAACAACCTGCGCCTCACTATTATCATTGGCTAAAACAACGTTTTCCGTTTGTTGAATTTGCTGTTCTAACTGTTCTCGATTAAAGCCAATTAACGCCGCCATTTGTCCCCCCGCCGCATTATCCATTAATTCCGCACGACGTTTGACTAAGCCGAGTCCCGTCCCAAAATCAAACACATCCGCAGCATATAACGCCACATATTCCCCTAAACTATGACCTGCCACTAAATCAGGGGTTTGTCCTTGATTTTTTAACAGATCAATCAGTAACGTTTCCACCACATAAAGGCAGGGTTGAGTATATAAGGTTTTAGAAAGTTTATCATCTTCGCTTTGGCAGATTTCCACCACAGACCAGCCTAAGATTTGTTCGGCTAATTTTAATTTTTCTTGGGTTTCAAAGCGATTAAATAAATCGGTACCCATCCCAACGGCTTGTGAACCCTGACCCGGAAAAACCCATGCTGTTTTTGTCATAACGGTTAATTAATTTTGTAAAAGGGATTGACTAAAAAAGAGGTTTTTGTAATTGTCTTTAATTCTTAATTCAGATCCTTCGCTCCGCTCAGGACGCTACGCGATTCTTAATTCTTAATTCTTAATTCTTAATTCTTAATTCTAATAATAGTGATTGGGTAGTAGGGGCGAAGCATTCGGTAGGTAACTTATCGGTTTTTATCATAAATTTCTGCCCGAATGCTTCGCCCCTACTGGTGATGTGTCCGACTGTTATTTCCCCCATTCAAAAATGGCGGCACCCCAGGTTAATCCTGCGCCAAAACCAGAAGTAGCAATAATATCTCCCGGTTTAATTTTACCGTTTCTAACGGCTTCATCGAGGGCTAGGGGAATCGAAGCCGCCGAAGTATTGCCGTATTTAGCGAGATTACTAATCACTTTTTCGGGGGGAATATTTAACCGATTGGCAACCGCATCTAATATTCTTTGATTGGCTTGATGGAGAATTAACCAATCAAGATTCTCTACGGTTAAATTAGCACGAAATAACGCTTTTTCGATCACTTCCGGCACTTTTTTCACAGCAAACCGATACACTTCTTGACCGTTCATGGTAATCGGTTGATAATTGCCTTGAGTAATGGTTAAACCTTCTACTAATTCTTGAGGTTCTGGTTGATACGCTAAATTTAAACAATTATTTTGTGTGCCATCACTTCTGAGTTCAAACCCAAACAAGCGATCGCGTTCTGCGGCTTGTAAAACAACCGCCCCCGCCCCGTCCCCAAATAAAATACAAGTTCTGCGATCTGACCAATCCACCCAACGAGATAAAATATCTGCACCAATGACTAAAACGGTTTTATAAACCCCCGTTTTAATAAATTGAGAAGCGGTCACTAAAGCAAATACAAACCCCGAACAAGCTGCCGTCATATCAAACGCCGTTGCTTGAGTCGCGCCTAATTTCGCTTGAATTAAACTGGCACTCCCAAACAAATCATCCGCCGTTGAAGTCGCTAGAATAATTAAATCAATCTCAGAAGCATTCACTTCAGCCATGGTTAAGGCTTGTTGAGCGGCGGAAGTTGCCAAAGTAGACAACGAGGTATCTGGATCAGCTAACCGTCGAGCTTGAATGCCTGTGCGTGAGGTAATCCATTCATCGGACGTTTCGACCCGTTGCTCTAGTCCGTGATTATCCAGCAAACCTGATGGGGCTGCTGATCCGCATCCTATAATTGCAATACCTGTTGTTGTCATTGAGCCTCTGTCAATTGTCCTGTGCTTAAAGGGCGATCGCAGGTCGCCTCGGTCGATTGATTCTGAACTTAAGATTAAGTCATGTTAAATGAGGATTGACAAGTCGCCAACCCGATCCTAAAGGGGACAGGGAAAAGGTGGCTATTGCCCATTCCCCCTTTCTCCTAAACCATTAACCGCTTACGGCCTTTTCATCCGGTTGAGGATGTTTTCGATATTGGGATTGAATCCGCTCCAGCACTTCGTTTTCCACAGCCTCTTTTGCTAAACGCACTGCATTAGCAATGGTAATCGCTTTTGAGGAACCGTGACTGATAATGCAAATCCCCGCCACCCCTAACAATAATGCGCCCCCATGCTCAACGTGATCCACCCGTTGTTTAAATCGCTTTAAACTCGGTTTGAGCATCGCTGTGGCTAGTTTAGCTTGGACTCCAGAAGTTAATTCCTCCTTGAGCATTTGCAGCACGGCTTCTCCCACCCCTTCTGCAAATTTCAATAAAATATTGCCAACAAAACCATCACAAACAATCACATCAAATTTACCCGTTAAGACATCTCGCCCTTCAGCGTTGCCCGCAAAGGTAATTTGAGGATTATTTTCCA
>JBMDYE010000399.1:0-9736 GCA_048595135.1 Planktothrix sp.
AATAATTCTCTGATAGAAATTCCCTCAGAAATCTGTCAGTTAAAAAGTCTACAAACACTTTATTTGTTCTGTAATTCTCTGATAGAAATTCCCTCAGAAATCGGTCAGTTAAACAGTCTACAAAAACTTTATTTATCTACAGATAATTTAACAAAATTTCCACTGGAAGTTTTTCAATTTAAAAGGTTGCAAATACTGGCTTTAACTGATGGTTTTCGGACAAAACTTCCCTCAGAAATCGGTCAGTTAAAAAGTCTACGAACACTTGATTTATACTGTAAGTCTCTGATAGAACTTCCCTCAGAAATCGGTCAGTTAAAAAGTCTACAAAAACTTTATTTATCCTGTAAGTCTCTGATAGAACTTCCCTCAGAAATCGGTCAGTTAAAAAGTCTACAAACACTTGATTTAGAGAGTAATTATTTGACAGGACTTCCCCCGGAAATCGGTCAGTTGCACAGTCTACAAGAACTTAATATAAAGGATAGTTCTCTGACAGGACTTCCACCGGAAATCGGTCAGTTGCACAGTCTAAAAGAACTTGATTTACAGGATAATTCTCTGACAAAAATCCCACCGGAAATTGGTCAGTTGTATAGTCTAAAAAAAATTGATTTGGAGGGTAATAATTTGACAGAAATCCCGCCGGAAATTGGTCAGCTAAAAAGTCTAGAATCTCTTTATTTACGGGGTAATAATTTGACAGAAATCCCGCCGGAAATTGGTCAGTTGTACAGCCTAAAATACCTTTATTTACAGGACAATTCTCTGACAGCACTACCCTTTGAGATTAGCCAATTAAAAAACTTGGAATATATTGATCTATCGAACAATCCTATGCAAGATTTGTCAGCACTTGCTATTTATCCTAATGAAAACTTCAAAGTTTCTGTGTTTGGGGTTGAACTTCCTCGGTACTACTCGACTCACCTCAGCCAGTGGAAAGCCGCGTGGTTGCTTACCGAAGACAACGCTGAAATGCGTAGAGTATTGATCCAACAAATCGGCTATGAGCGCATCTGTAAAGAACTCGAAGCCGTTGAACTTGACCGCTGGCGCGAATATACCTTACTTAAAATTGAACTTAAAATTAAAATTTATGCTGATATGGATGGTTCTGTGGATTATGTGGATGAGGAACCGATTCATCTATTGAAAATGACTTGTCCGAGTACAAATCATATTCACGTTTTGCGGGTTCCACCTGACGTCACTTCTGCCCGTGCTGCCATTTCTTGGGTAAATTGGGACGTTGACCCGGAAGCTTTTGCAGTAGAAACCTAAAAATTATCGCGCAACTTCCTCTTTTTAGGTTTGCCACGCGATCGCTATTCTAAACAAATTTGAACAACATCAAAAATTCAGTTCTGTTTAACCCCAAAATTCATCAATCAGGAGTATTAACCGTGTCGCAATTTACCATCTTCACCACAACCTTTGTTTTAGTTGGATGGATTATTTCCCTTTGTTTTCATGAGTTTAGTCATGCTTTAGTTGCCTATTGGGGGGGAGATACCACCGTCAAAAACAAAGGATATTTAACTTTAAATCCTTTGAAATACACCGATCCTTTGATGAGTATCGTTTTACCGTTGGTTTTCTTTTTCCTGGGAGGATTACCATTACCGGGTGCTGCCGTTTATATAGAAGAGAAACACCTCAGAAACCGTTGGTGGCGGAGTGCCGTTGCTTTAGCAGGCCCGGTGGGAAGTGCGATCGCTGCTGTAATTTTAGCGGGTTTATGGCATGGGTTGCTGGAGCTAGGTTCTCGGTACGGATCGTCGTTTGAGGCAGGCTTCTGGTTTACGTCGTTATTTTCCCTAGCGTTTCTCGTATTTCTCAATTTGTATGTGATGCTATTGAACCTGTTACCCATTCCCCCCCTTGATGGATATCGGATCTTAGAACCTTGGCTACCGCAACAACTTCAGCGACAATTTAGAAATTTCGCTTTGCTAGGTCTAATTCTGCTTTTTGTATTACTATTTAACTTTCCCCCTCTGAGTCGTACTCTGTTTAATTGGTCATTTGACCTGGGAACAATTTTGGGTGTCGATCCCGTTTCTGCAAATACCGGACGCATCTATTTTACATTTGGTTCAAATCCCATCATTCTAACCATAATCCTGCTGAGTTTAGCGGCGCCGACGCTTTGGCGTCTTTTCAAATATCCGAGTAAGCCTCTACTGGAGAATACCCTAGAAATCATTGGTTTCTTTCTGCAAATATTGGGGCAGTTTAAGCCAGCTTTAGCTTGTTATAACAAAGCAATTGAAATCAACCCGACGACAAAAGAGGAAACCCTTTGGATCAACCGGGGTGTCATGCTATTTAATTTGAAACACTATGAGAAAGCGATTGATTCTTACGATCAAGCGATTGAAATTCTATCAACCAATTTAGATCCACCATTACCGTTTTCAATGGGAATTCATCAAGTTTGGACATTTCGAGGACAAGGGTTAGCAATGCTCAAGCGTTATGATGAGGCGATCGCTTCTTATAATCAAGCCTTAAAACTTCAGCCTAACTTTGCCCAAACATTACTGTTAAAGGGATTAACACTCGCTGAAGCCAAACAATACAATGATGCCGTCCAAACCTACGACCAACTCTTGAAACTGCAACCTAAGAATGTTCGCGTTATTTGGTTTCAAGCATCTGCCTTAACTGAGTTGAAACGATATGATGAAGCATTGAGCAGCTATGATCTAATCCTGAAATTACAACCCCGCAACTCGGATGTTTGGAATGATCGGGCTGTGTTAATGAGTCGTTGGAAACGCTATGAAGAAGCTTTTTTCTGTTATAAACGGGCGTTGAAATTCAACCCTAATCATCAGTTAGCGAAACGTCAACAGGGTTGGATGTTGATTGAACTGAATCGATTCGATGAGGCGTTAAAACTGAGTCAACAGTTAGAGCAGGAGTTCCCCAATGATCCCTTACCTTTGAATATAAAAGGGGCTACACTCAGTCGGATGGGACGAGCAGCAGACGCGATCGCAACCTATGAACAAGCCATTCAACTAAAACCGGATGATGCAACCAGTTGGTATAATAAAGCTTGTCATCATGGCGAAAATGAAGAAGTAGCAGAAGCGATTTCCAACTTACAGCGCGCCCTTGAACTCCACCCCGATTTTGCTAATAATTTAAGCACGGATAAAAGTTTTGATAAAATTCGCGATCGCCCGGAATTTCAACAGTTATTAAAAAACTAATATTCCATCTTTAAATGTTTACGACACATCCGTATTATGTAGAGACGTTGCATGCAACGTCTCTACGTGGGGTTTAGGGCAGAACTGTTTCCCCTCGTAACTACAAAAAATTATTTGGGTTCTGTAATTAACGCCAGTTCAATCATTTCTGGTTGCGGTTGGGTGATTGTGACCCGGATTCCAGGGCCGAAAAATTTAGTAATTTTTTCTTGTTTTTCTTGCCAAACCTCTAAACTCATAAATGGCGAGTCAAACTCTAAAATCAGTGCATAAGCACCCTCTATTTGTTCTTCTCTAAGTCCTTGGAGAACCGGACGTTCCTCACGGTTGGGGCCTAATCCTAAACGTTCTAACACCTCAGAAAGATGGGCTTCTTGACCGTAACGATAGCGGGTCACATCTTTGCGAACTTGATTTTGAGTTTCCGTTGCTTGTTTTTCCCGCAACGATAACACTTCTGGTGATGTTGCTTGCGTGAAGGGGATGGGTTTGAGTTCTGCGGCTTTTAACGCCAGTCCTCCCAACAGTAGGGGAATTCCATAAAAAAATCCAGCTAAGTTGAGGGTGGCGTTATCGGCAGCATAGGCGGCAAAACCCACAACCGTTAACACCCCGCCCACGACTAATCCGACAGCGGCTAAAGAAATTTGACGTAACATATTATCAAATGTAGTCCGTGAAAATGCACTATTGATCTTATTACTATGTTGGTATGTCATCGGATATCTAAAATGACTCATGACGAAGATCAATCGACTGCTAGCGTTAAACGCAAAATCCTAGAGCAGATTAACTCTCTCAAGCGTGAAGACGAGCGACTCTACAACATCTTAGCTATTGATGTCTGGGCTTTAGCTAAAACGATGGATGAATTTCAACCGGGCTTTTGGAGTGCTTTTATGAAAAACCGTGAAAAAGCGTTAAAGCGATTTTTAGCAGAGTCCGCTAAAAATAAAGCACCAGACACCGACACAAAACGCCCTCCCTTTCTTCGATAAGGGTTCATCGATGGGTGCATTAAATTGCAGCTTTCAGCAATTCTTGGTATATTTTCGCTATATTAATTTTGAGTACATTAGGCAGGAAACAGGTAATGGACAGCGAAACAATTCGGCAACGGGTGGCTCTGATTGAGCAAAAACGAGAATCTTTGATTAAACTTTTAGAAAAACCTAACTTAGGAACTTTGAGAATTGATGTTAATCAAGCTTTAGAAGAAATTGATGAATTAATTGAAGAGTTTAAACGGACTTTTCCGAATCCTGATGCAAATTAGGAAAAAATAAGCTATCAGCAATTAGCAATAATTTTTAGGATAAAATGCTAAGACCTGATAGCTGTTTATTTTTAAAATAGTTTTAAAATATTAATATGTCTATCCACCCAGACTCGGTAAATATCGCTGCCATGGTTCCCCAAGAATGGCTTGTTAAATTAGAACAGTTATCCCAAAAAACCGGACGTTCTATAGAAGAATTGATTCGAGAAGCGTTAGCCCAATATTTAGGGATTGAGAAGAAAATTTCTCCTTCCCAAACGTTGGTAAATGTTCCTTTGGCAATGATTCAACAAGACTTAACAACTTTAAAGCAAAAAGTTAATCACTTAGAACAGTTAGTTCCTCAAGTCACTACCCTTGAAGCTAAGTTATTTTCCCTAGAAAAAATCTTAATTCCCGAACTCTCGACTTTACCGAATTCTCAAACGTTTACCCAAGTTGTACCCCTTGATGATGATGAGCAATATGATGAACCGGACGAGATTTTAACCGATTTTTTATCGGAATAATGGCTTGTGTCAAATAAATTACCGAGTTAAGAAAGGGAACAGGGAATAGGGAATAGGGAATAAGGAATCAACGATTGTGCATAAGTGATGAACAGCGAGATATAGATTAAGGTAAGGGTTTTTTTAATGGAAAGCCCTTCTTGATCAGCATTTCCCCCTAAACGTCCTGTTCATCTCGGTGCACGATTCCTATGATTTATACCCCATCTCATCCGTTAACATCCATTCATTCCTTAGTTTTTATTGATTCAAACGTAACCGATAGCGATCGCCTATTAAAGGGAATAGTCCCCAATGCTAAAGGATTTATTTTAAATGATCATGAAGATGGGGTAGAACAAATCGCCACATACCTCAGCCGTTATCCTGACCGGATGCAGATCACCGCGTTACATTTGGTCAGTCATGGGAGTGCAGGCTGTATCCAACTGGGTAATATTGTTTTAAGTTGGGCAACCATCGATTATTATGCTCAACAATTACAACAATGGAAAAAGTATCTCAGTCCTGATGCGTCTTTAATTTTCTATGGTTGTGAAGTCGCTGCAAACAGTCGGGGTTCGCTATTTATTAAACAACTGCGAACCTTAACAGGTTTAAATATTATTGCCTCAACTCAAAAAGTTGGAAATCCTCAATTAGGAGGAAGTTGGGAATTTAATATTAATACAGATAATCTGAAAACAGCGATCGCTTTTCAACCGCAAATTCTGGCAACCTACTCCGGTGTATTAGAAACAGAACGAGTATCTGTGAGTTCCACAGAACTTCAAGGAAATGATGATTCAGGACGATTTTCTAATTCTGATATTTCAGGAAATGGACGTTTTATTGTTTTTACGTCAAATGCTAATAACTTAGTTGTTGGCGATACGAATAACGCTTCCGATATTTTTATTCGCGATCGCGATCCCGATCAAAATGGAATTTTTGATGAAGTTAATAGCGTCACCCGCCGACTGTCTGTTAGTTCTGGAGGGGTTCAAGGAAATGCTGGTTCATCTAATCCCACAGTATCAACCGATGGACGCTTTGTTGCCTTTTCCTCTGGTGCAAATAATCTAGTAATTGGCGATACCAATAACGTTTCAGATATTTTTGTTCAGGATCGTGATCCCGATCAAAATGGCATTTTTGATGAAGGAAATGGCTTCACAACTCGTGTTTCTATGGGTTCTGAAGATAATCAAAGTAATAATATTTCCAGTGAAGCAGAAATTTCTGGAAATGGTCGCTTTGTCACCTTTATCTCAGAAGCAGACAATCTAGTTTTAGGCGATACCAACGGACTTGAGGATGTTTTTGTTCGGGATCTGCAAACGGGTAATATTATCCGTGTTTCCGTCAGTTCTGAGGGAACTGAAAGAAATCAGGGATTTAGTTTTGGTATCGATAGCGATGATATTGGCGCACCGACGATTTCAGCAGATGGTCGTTTTATTGCGTTCCACTCGAACTCGACCAACCTAGTTACTAACGATATTAACCAAGCAACGGATATTTTTCTGCATGACCGTGATCCCGATCAAAATGGGGTATTTGATGAAGGTAATAATACTACCACCCGTGTTTCTGTAGACTCAGAGGGAAATCCCCAAAATGGAGATTCTGTTGATCCTACCCTCTCTGCTGATGGACACTATATTGCTTTTCGATCTCACAATGAGCAGTCTTTATCTTCTGTTGTAAATCGCAGTATTTTTGTTTATGACCGACAAACTGGAACCACTGAACCTGTTTCTGTGACAGGAGGAAGAATACCAGAACTCAGTAATTTAGACACGGGAAAACCAGATATTTCAGCCGATGGACGGTTTATAACGTTTGTAACATTTAGTAATAATTTGGTTGCTGGAGATACAAATCAAAAGCAAGACGTTTTTATCCATGACCGTGACCCCGATGGAAATGGCACCTTTAACACAGGTAACGCCATTACTAATCGAGTTTCTATCAGTTCAACGGGAAATGAAGGCAATAATAGTTCTGAATCTCCGGCTTTATCGGCTGATGGTAATTTTGTTACGTTTACCTCCTTTGCTAATAATTTAGTGATTGGAGATACGAATAATAAAACTGATGTTTTTGTCACCCCGACTCTACCAACGGGAAACCCTAAAATTAATGTATTAAGAGGAACTACAGCGACTGAAACCGGAGCATTTAATGGTACGTTTGAAATTCTCCTCGATCAACCTGCACCCGTTGGAGGAATTACCGTTAATTTTAATCTCGCTGGAACTGCATCTCAAGGAGATGACTATACTGTTATTCAGGGCAATAATGTTACCAATTTAACGGCTAATAGTTTTATTATTCCAGAAGGAGCGACAAGTGCAACCTTAGAAATTGATGGTATTAATGATGGTCTTTCAGATGCTAATGAAACAATTGAATTAACCTTAGAACCCGGTATAGGATATGATCTCACCAGTTGGAATAATGCGAATTTATTCCTCTGGGAATCCTTAACCGTTGTCAATATCAATGATTCCGGTGCGGGTTCCCTACGACAAGCATTAATTGATAGTTATTATTTACCGGGAACCGATACGATTACGTTTAATATTCCCACAACTGATCCAGGTTTTGATCCAATTACCAACACATTTACTATTAAACCAGATTCTAAACTTCCTAATCTGGTTGATTCGGTTATTCTGGATGGGAAAAGTCAACCCGGATATCTTGACAAACCCATTGTTGAATTAGATTTTGGTAATGCGGTCACAGTTTCACCTATCAATAGTTCAATTATCTCTTCTACTACCTCTGGTTTAACAATTACTGGAGGAGATAGCATGATCACGGGGTTGATTCTGAATAATTCCCAATCCCCAGCAATTCAAATTAGAAATAAAGGGTTTAATTTAATCGAAGATAACTGGATTGGAACGGATGAAACAGGCACATCCCCCGCGCGAAATGATGGTTGGGGTGGGGGAGTTTCTATTTTTGATTCTCCCAATAATACAATTAAAAATAATGTTATTTCTAGTAATGCTACGGTTGGTCAAGGAAGTGGCGAAGTGGGTCTTATTGGAGGAAAAGCAACTAATAATAAGATTATCGGAAATTTAATTGGTACAGATTATTTAGGAACAACTTTTCTGAGCGATAAAAGTTGGGGTGTTACAATTACTGATGCAGGGAATAATATTATTGGAGGAACGACTCCCGAAGAACGCAATATTATTGTTAGTAATTTTGGAATTATGATGGGTTTAGTCGCGCCTGGAACTCATACCGAAGGCGTTGCTAGCGGGAATAAAATTATTGGCAATTATATCGGGACAGATATTACGGGAACCATTGCTTTAGGTCGGAGTGGAAGTAATGAAACGGTTGGTTTAGCACTACTTGGGGATATTAATTTTAGTGAAGGTGATGCTCCTAATATTATTGGAGGAACTACTCCGGCTGAACGAAATATTATTTCGGGGAATATGGTAGGTGTTCTTTTAATGGAGAACCTGGGTAGTCCATACCGGATCATTGGGAATTATATTGGAACTGATCCCACGGGAACAATTGCGGTTGGAAATGGCACAGAAACCGGAGGTGCGGGTATTCTAATTGGTGGATCTAATCAGACAATTGGAGGTACAAATTCGGGGGAAGGAAATTTAATTTCAGGTAATACAGTTGGGATTGCAATGTCGGGTAAACCTGAAAATCCTGACGATGTTGCTAATAATAAAATTCTCGGTAATTTCATTGGAACTCAAGCCGATGGAACTTCACTATTAGGAAATACTACACAAGGAATTTTAGTTCAAGATGCAGGAATTGGTAATATTATTGGAGGAACAGAAACAGGTGCAAAGAATACCATCGCCTTTAATGGTGGAAATGGCATTGAAATTCAAAATACAAATAATTTGGCGATTTTAAGAAATTCTATTTTTGACAATCAGGGTTTAGGGATTGATTTAATTAATACTGCAAATAATAGCCAAGTTTCCCCTGTTCTGAGTTCTGCTATTTTTGCCAATGATCAAACAACCGTTAAAGGCAGTTTAAATAGTACCCCCAATACAACCTTTACCTTGGAATTTTTCTCGAATTCTGCTCTTGATCCTTCCAGTAACGGTGAAGGAGAAACGTTTATTACTTCTACCAATGTCACCACCGATGCAGTCGGAATAGCTAATTTTAACGTAGAACTTCCCATTGATGTATTAACAGGTCAATTTATTACAGCAACGGCTACCGATTCTAATAATAATACTTCAGAATTCTCGGCTGGCATTGAAGTCTTGAGTCCGGGGATTGAGATGACTCAAACCGATGGAAATACCAATATTAGTGAAGATGGCGTTACTGATCAATATAATATTGTTTTAACCCTACAACCGACCGCAAACGTTGAAATTACGATTAATCCCGATACTCAGTCAACAACCGATGTTTCAACGCTAACCTTCACTCCCGCTAATTGGAATATTCCTCAAACTGTGACACTCACTGCGGTTGATGATCCAGACATTGAAGGGGAACATAGCAGCACAATTCAGCACACCCTAACAACTGTTGATGAAAATTATGTCGGGTTTTCTGTTCCTGCAATGATAGCCACTATTACCGATAACGATACACCGGAACCCACGCCAACTCCAACTCCAACTCCAACTCCCCCACCCGCACCCACACAAACTCCAACTCCCGAACCAACTCAGAGTCCAACTCCCGAACCAACTCCAACTCCCACACCCACACCCACA